>NZ_JBIARA010000012.1:0-153428 GCF_042889525.1 Micromonospora sp. NPDC002575
CAAACGCTCGGCCAGTCCGGGGTATCAAACAATCTTGGCACTGGCTTATCAAGCACCCTGTTGAGTTCTCAAAGAACAACCACACACCATCCGAAGGTTCTACACCGTAGAACCGCCTTCCGGGGCAACCTCTCCATCCTACCCGATCTCACCCTCGCGGTCAACCCTGTTTCCAAAGTTGACGCTTGGCTTCGTTCGGACCCACGTCAACGCACGCCGCATAGCGGCGGTCGCTTCTGTCGTGGAGAGCCGCAGACCGGCCGATCGCCGCTTCGCGGCCATCCGCCCGGCTCCTGCCGGCTTCAGCACTCTACCCGGTCGGCTTCGCGATCGCAACTCCATCTCGCCGGAGTCGCCTCGCACCGCCCGGAACAGCCTCGCTCGACGTCTCCGCCGTGAGCCTGTGCCCGCTCTCAGCCGGTTTGTCCGGCCTCCCGCGTGCAGAGAGAAAGTTACGCGTACCGCCCCGCGAAGGCAAATCAACGACTGTCACTGTCCTGACCAGAAAGGCCCCGTCGGCGCAGACCGAATGTGCGCCTGCGCATGTCAGAGTGTCTGGCATGGATGACGCCTTCCCCCGCCCGGTGCCGCCGCTCGCCGAGGAGGCCCTGCTCGGACTGCTGATGCCGTTCTGGCAGTTGGTCATCGGCGCAGTGGTGGTGGCGGTCGTCCTGCTCTCCGTGGGTCGGCTGGCGCGGCGCGGACGCTCCCGGATGTCCGCCGCGCTGCTCATCACGGCCACCGCCATCGCCGGGCTCACCGTGCTCGGCGTCCTCCTCCAGGGCTGACCCCGCCCAGGAAGGCTCAGAGCCGGCGGTTGGCCAGGCTGGGCAGCTCGGTGCGGATCGTCCGGAGCCGGTCCAGGTCGAGGTCGACGACGGTGAGGCCGGGACCGTCGGGCACCTGGCCGAGGACCGTCCCCCACGGGTCGACGACCATGCTGCGGCCGAAGCAGATGCGCCCCGGCTCGTGGTCGCCGGTCTGGCCGGCGGCGGCGACGAAGCACTGGTTCTCGATGGCCCGCGCCCGCAGCAGGACCTCCCAGTGGTCGCGCCCGGTGTGCACCATGAACGCGGCCGGCACCACCAGCAGCGTGGCGCCCGCATCCGTGGCCAGGTGGCGGTACAGCTCGGGGAACCGGAGGTCGTAGCAGATCGACAGGCCGACCCGGACACCCTCGACGTCGACCACCACCGGCTTGTCCCCCGGTGCCACCGTCGCCGACTCCAGGTATGACACCCGGCCGGGGATCTCCACGTCGTACAGATGGATCTTGCGGTAGGTGCCGGCGAGCGTGCCCGTGCGGTCGAAGAGCAGGGAGGTGTTCCAGGTGTGCTCCCGGTCCGGGCCCGCCTCGTGGAACGAGCCGGCGTGCACCCAGATGCCGAGCCGGCGGGCGACGTCGGCGAAGAATCGACCCACGGTGCCGTCCACCGGCTCGGGCGCCGGCATCCCGGCTGCGGTGCCGAGATAGTCGACGTACTCCGGGAGGACCGCCAGGTCCGCGCCGGCCGCCGCGGCCCGGACCAACAGGGCCTCTGCGGCCGCGAGGTTGGCGGCCCGGTCGTCGCGGGAGTTCAGCTGGCAGACGGCGACGCGCATGCCCTCAGCGTACGGCTGGCGAAGCCCTCGCGACAGCCTCCACCGCCGGCGGTGGGGCCCACGCCCCCTGCCCGCCGGGCGGAGCGGGTCAGGCGGACTTCTCCTCGCGGTCCCGGCGGGCCCGGCGGCCGGTGAACTCCCGCGGCACGATCGTCGGGTTCACGTTCTCCAGGACCACCTCGCGGGTGATCAGCACCCGGGCGGCGTCGGGGTTGCTCGGCACCTCGTACATCACGGAGAGCAGGACCTCTTCCATGATGGCGCGCAGGCCCCGGGCGCCGGTGCCGCGCAGCATCGCCTGGTCGGCGATGGCCTCCAGGGCCGGCTGCTCGAACTCCAGCTCCACGCCGTCGAGCTCGAAGAGGCGCTGGTATTGCTTCACGAGGGCGTTGCGCGGCTCGGTGAGGATCCGCACGAGGGCGGACCGGTCGAGGCTGCGGACGTTGGTGATCACCGGGAGCCGGCCGATGAACTCGGGGATCAGGCCGAACTTCAGCATGTCCTCGGGCATGACCTGGCTGAAGATGTCGTCGGTCGACCGCTCGGAGACCGAGCGCAGCCGCGCGCCGAAGCCGGTGCCGCCGTGGCCCGTGCGGGCCTCGATGATCTGGTCGAGGCCGGCGAAGGCGCCGCCGCAGATGAACAGCACGTTGGTCGTGTCGATCTGGATGAACTCCTGGTGCGGGTGCTTGCGCCCGCCCTGCGGCGGCACGTTGGCCACCGTGCCTTCGAGCATCTTCAGCAGCGCCTGCTGGACGCCCTCGCCGGAGACGTCCCGGGTGATCGACGGATTCTCCGACTTGCGGGCGATCTTGTCGACCTCGTCGATGTAGATGATGCCGGTCTCGGCGCGCTTGATGTCGTAGTCCGCGGCCTGGATCAGCTTGAGGAGGATGTTCTCCACGTCCTCGCCCACGTAACCCGCCTCGGTGAGGGCGGTGGCGTCCGCGATCGCGAAGGGGACGTTCAGCATCCGGGCGAGGGTCTGCGCGAGGTGGGTCTTGCCGCACCCCGTCGGCCCGAGCAGCAGGATGTTGGACTTGGCCAGCTCGACGGCGTCGCTGCCGGAACCCGGCGCGCCGGCCGCCTCGGCCTGGATCCGCTTGTAGTGGTTGTAGACGGCGACCGCGAGCGCCTTCTTGGCCTGGTCCTGGCCGACCACGTAGTTGTCGAGGAACTGGCAGATCTCCATCGGCTTGGGAAGCTCTTCCCACTTCACCTCGCCGGACTCGGCCAGTTCCTCCTCGATGATCTCGTTGCAGAGATCGATGCACTCGTCGCAGATGTAGACCCCAGGCCCCGCGATGAGCTTCTTCACCTGCTTCTGCGACTTGCCGCAGAAGGAGCATTTGAGTAGGTCGCCGCCGTCACCGATCCGTGCCACCTACGTTCTCCCTGCACTCATCGGCCGGTGCACCGGCCATGACCTGCGGACGCTGCGCTCCGTCCGTCTCCGTTCGCTTGCCGGACCGTCCCGACGCAGCGGTACGGGCCCGACGTTACCCGCTGGCGGAGGTTTCTCCGACCCCCAAATCGGGCGTGTCAGAGGCCGGCCGGGAACGCGCCCGGCCGACCTCCGACCCCATGCTCGTCTCACCTGGCCGCGTTGGCGGCGAGCAGCCCCTTCTTGCGGCTGGTGAGGATCGTGTCGACCAGCCCGTACTCGCGGGACTCCTCGGCCGTCATGATCTTGTCACGGTCGATGTCCTTGCGGACCTTCTCCACCGGCTGGTTGCAGTGCCGGGCGAGCATCTCCTCCAGCTGCGTCCGCATCCGCAGGATCTCCCGGGCCTGGATCTCGATGTCCGAGCCCTGCCCGTAGCCGCCCTCGGTGGCCGGCTGGTGGATGATGATCCGCGAGTTCGGCAGCGCCATCCGCTTGCCCGGCGTGCCGGCGGACAGCAGCACCGCGGCGGCGCTGGCCGCCTGCCCCAGGCAGACGGTGGAGATGTCCGGCCGGACGTACTGCATCGTGTCGTAGATCGCCGTCATCGCGGTGAACGAACCGCCCGGCGAGTTGATGTACATGATGATGTCGCGGTCGGGGTCGGTGCCCTCGAGCGTCAGCAACTGCGCCATCACGTCGTTGGCGGACGCGTCGTCCACCTGGACGCCGAGGAAGATGATCCGGTCCTCGAAGAGCTTGTTGTACGGGTTCGACTCCTTCACCCCGTACGACGTGCGCTCGACGAACGACGGCAGGACGTAGCGGTTGTGCACGGCCGCGAACTGGGGCGGCAGGCTCAGGTCGGTCATCGTCAGCTCCTCGGTCAGCTCAGGGTCCCGGCGCCTTCCGGAACCTGCGCGGCTCCGGTGATCACCTTGTCGATGAAGCCGTAGTCCATGGCCTCCTGGGCGGTGAACCAGCGGTCGCGGTCCGAGTCCGCCTCGATCTGGGCCTGGGTCTGGCCGGTGTGGAAGGCCACCCGATCCTGGAACATCCGCTTCGTGTACAGCATCTGCTCCGCCTGGATGGCGATGTCCGACGCGGTGCCGCCCATGCCACCGGACGGCTGGTGCATCATGATCCGCGCGTGGGGCAGGGCGTAACGCTTGCCCTTGGTGCCCGCGCAGAGCAGCAGCTGCCCCATGGAGGCGGCCATGCCCATCGCCACCGTGGAGACGTCGTTGTCGATGTACTGCATCGTGTCGTAGATCGCCATGCCCGAGTAGACCGAGCCGCCGGGCGAGTTGATCCAGAGGAAGATGTCCCGGTCCGGGTCCTCCGCCGCGAGCAGCAGCAGCTGCGCGCAGATGCGGTTGGCCACCTGGTCGTTCACCTCGCTGCCCAGGAAGATGATGCGCTCCCTGAGCAACCGGTTGTAGACCGAGTCGTCGAGGTTGCCAATGTTCTCGCCACCGCGGGCATCGATCGCCCGGAGCGGCTTCGCTGGGATGTGCATGTCGGTCATGGCAGCCCTTCGCTCTCCGTACCGTCCTACCCGACACTAACCGCTCGCCCGGGCGGCAGAGTCCCGGTCGGGGCGCTTTTCGCTCTCAGCGCAGCCCCTCCGGGACGTACCCGGGAAAGGGCTCGGGCCGCCACCCACCGCAACCGGTGGACGGCGGCCGCACCCGAAGTGTCAGTGCTCGTGGTCGTGGTCGTGGGCCTCTTCGCCCTCGGCGCGGATGGCGTCGAGGCTGACCTCGTTGCCCGCCGTGTCCTTGATCTTGATGCGCTCCATCACCGAGGCCAGCGCCTTGCCGCGCCGCACGTCGCCGAAGACGGCCGCCGCCGTGCCCGAGCGGACCAGCTGGTCGTAGTACTGCTGCGGGGGCATCCCGGCGCGCTGCGCGCGGTGGACGATCTCGTGGCCGAACTCGTCGTCGGAGACCTGGACCTCCTCGGCGTCGGCCAGGGTGTCCAGCAGGAGCTGGATCTTGACGCCGTCGGTCGCCGCCTCGTTGAGCTCGGCGTCGATCTGCTCCTCGGTCTTCTCCTCGGCCGCGAGGTATTCCTCCAGGGAGGCGCCGATCCGCTCCAGCTGGTCGATCATGGCCTGCTTGCGGCCCTTGACCTCCTCGCGCACCACGCCCTCCGGCGCCGGCACCCCGGCGGCCTCGACGAGCTGCTCCAGGGCCTTGTCGCGGGCGGCGTAGATCTGCTCGACCCGCTTGCCCCGGGTGACCCGCTCGCGCACGTCGGCGCGCAGCTCCTCGATGGTGTCGAACTCGCTCGCCATCTGGGCGAAGTCGTCGTCCAGCTCCGGCAGCTCCTTCTCCTTGACCGTGCGCACGGTCACCGCCACCTCGGCGTCCCGGCCGGCGAAGTCGCCGCCGACGAGCTGGGTGGTGAAGGTGGTGCTCTCGCCGGCGGCGAGACCGACGAGGGCCTCGTCCAGCCCCGGCAGGAGCTGCTTGCTGCCGACCTCGTGGGAGATGTTGGTCGCCGAGCCGCCCGGGACGTCCTCGCCGTCGACCGTGGCGTTCAGGTCGATCTGCACGTAGTCGCCCTCGGCGGCGGCCCGCTCGACGGTCTTGAGGGTGGCGAACCGCTCGCGCAGGCTCTTCACCTGCTCCTCGATCTCGCTGTCGTCGATCTTGAGCTCGTCGACGGTGACCTCGATCGAGTCGAGCTCCGGCAGGGTGATCTCGGGCCGGACGTCCACCTCGGCGGTGAAGTTGAGGGAGTCACCGTCGTTGAACTCGGTGATCTCGACCTCGGGGCGGCCGAGGGTCTTCAGGTCGTGCTCGCGGACCGCGGCGAGGATGTTCTGCGGGATGGCCTCCTGCACCGCCTCGTTGAGGACGGTGCCCCGGCCCACCCGCTGGTCGATCACGGCGGCCGGCACCTTGCCCCGCCGGAAGCCGGGCACCTGCACCTGCGAACCGATCTCCCGGTACGCCTTCTTGAGGCTCGGCTCGAGCTCGACGAACGGCACCTCGATGGCGAGCCGCACGCGCGTCGGGCTCAGAGTCTCGACGGTGCTCTTCACAGGCGTACTCCTTGACGGATCTCAGTTGAGTCTGGGCGTGATTCAGCCCATCGAGTGTAGGCGAGCCGGCGCGGCTCCTCGGCAGCGCCCGGGGCACCAGGCGGGAACCGGCGGCTCCCGGGGGTGCCCCGGCCGCGGACGACAGTCGGGGTGGCGGGATTTGAACCCACGGCCCCTCGCTCCCAAAGCGAGTGCGCTACCAAGCTGCGCCACACCCCGTGGCGACCAGAAGTGTATGCCGTCTGCGCGCGCCGGGGGTGCCGGGGCCGGGCGGGCGGCGCGGCGCGCGGGGTCCGCGCCGGGTCCGCGCCGGGTCCGCGCCGCCATGTCGGCGACATGGCGGTATCCCGGCGCGCGGATACCGCCACCTCGCCGGCATGAGTTGGATCATGGGTACGGGTGGACAGCCCGCGCGCCGAACCCGGGCACCGGGTAGGCTGTCGGCGCGCCCCGTGCACCGGGGCGCACGCGGGCGTAGCTCAATGGCAGAGCTTCAGTCTTCCAAACTGACGGTGCGGGTTCGATTCCCGTCGCCCGCTCCACACCCTCCGGCCGGCAGGGCTGTTCCACGCTCCGGCCCGACCCGGGAAACCACTGCTGCCGCCGCTTCGACAGCCGACTCGCCCGCGTCCCCGGCCAGCCGACCGTCCGCCGACCCGAGGCACCCGTGACAGCCCTCCCGCTCTGACCAGCTTTGGCGTGCGAGGTCCACGGGCTCCATCCGGGCCTGGTCAAGATCCGCACGCGCCGCCATCCGGAGCTGCCAGATCGCCTCGGCGTACCCGTGGTAGGTCTGGTGGTACTCCCGGGAGGAGAGGGTCGCGCCGGACCGGACGGCGTTGCGTACGGCGATCAGCCTCTGGTAGGCGAGCTCTCCGGCCTTGACGAGCTCCACCGTGCCCGCCACGAGCAGCCGTTCCCGGGCGGCGAAGACGTCTGCCTCGTGGACGACACGGTTGGCGCGCCGGAGGCGGCGGGATGGATCGTCGTCGTCCTGGGCGATCTCCCGTAGTCCGCTGTGGGCCGTGTCGAGCGCGACAGCGAAGTCGAGACAGTAGCCGAGGCGCTCTGCCTCCCGGCTGCGCCGACGCTCCTGGCGGCTGTGCTGCGCCTCCACGGTCACCGCGCCGGCGAGGGCGATGACAGCTCCGCAGATCGCACCGATGACGGAGATCCATTCCACGTCTCCACTCTCCACCGACGGTGACGAAACCGCTACGCGTTCCTGTCTCCAGTCCCGTCCACCGCGAGGAGGCGACAGGAGGAAACAGGGGACCGGAAGCCGCCGCGCCCGGCCGAGGGATGCGCACGGGTCACGACCCGGCTCCGACGACGCAGAGACCGGCCCAGTCGAACGGGCCGAGATCGGGATTCTCCGCGCGGATCGCCCGCTGCGCGGCGCGCAGCGCCGCCACCACCGGCACCCCCTGCCCGACCTGTTGGACGAAGCGTGCCCCGACGTGGGCCGAAGCGACGCCACCGATCCAGCCGGTGCCGGCCACCACCGTTTCGGCGCCGCCGATCAGCGCCCCGACGGCCAGGCTCAGCGGGTCGTGCCCGTACCGGCTCGACGCCGTGCCGCTCCAGCAGCCGTTCAGCACCACCAGTCGGGGTAGCCGGCGCAGGGCGAGGGCGTCCATCGTGACGCTGTCGGGGCCGAACAGCGCCGTGGCACCGGGCTGGTCGCCGTGGCCCGACAGGTAGAGCAGGGCGGGGTGGAGCCCGTCGTCGATGGCCGGCAGCGCGGCGAGCTCCCGGTGGCCGCCCGGCCAGGCATCCAGGGCGGATCGCTCCACCCGGTGGCTCGGCAGGCCGGGATCGAGCAGGCTCGCCGCCGGGCCGGTCGCCGGCACGCGAGGTCCGCCGGTCGTCGCGGACCGGGCCAGGAGGAGTTCCATGGTGCGCAGGCTCGGTGCCAGGACGACCTCGGCCACGTCGCAGAGGTACGTTCGGTCGCGCGTCAGGGCCGCGTGCGGCAGGTGCCACAGCCGTGGATCCGGAACGATCATCACCGACCGGGGACGTTCCGGGGAGCCCGCCCAGACGGCCGGATCGGGCAGGAGGAACGCGCCGAGTTCGTCCCAGACGGCGCGGGCCACGCCTCGTCCCGGTGGGACCCCGGTGGTCATGCTGTCGAGCTGCGCCGCCAGGCGGGCGGAGGCGGTACGTAGCGTCGCCCGCCACGCCCCGTGGCGGGGCCTGGTCAGCACCGACGACCACCAGCCGTCCGACCTCGGCCCGAGGGTGATGACCACCACCACGTCGGCCATCGCGTCGAGGGCGGCCGGGGCGGGCAGGTGGCCGGGCAGCGGCGGCAGCGGTATCGGATCGGCCGGTCGCCCCGAGCGAATCGACGCGGCGGCGAGCCGGGCCACCGCGAAGACCTCGTCGACCGCCGCGGGGTCGGTGGGGAGCGCGGCGATCGGAGACCGCGCGACGGCCTCCGCCGACCCGGCCGTCGCGGCCACCAACAGCTGGTTCAACAGGTCGGCGCGTCCGGTCTCGGCGATCCGCGCGGTGGCCTCCGGCTCGCCGAGTTCGGTGTGTGTCAGCAGCGCAGCCGCGTACACCTCCTCCCGCGCGGCGTGCGTCGACCACCGCTCGTCCGGATCGGGCAGCGAGCCGCGTTGCAGGTCGGCGGCGAGGAGAGCGGCCCGACCGGCGGCGTGCCGCAACGCTGGCGGCAGTAGCTGCGTGGGTGGAGCCCGGTGCAGGTCGTACAGCGCGAGCATGGTCCGGTTGAGGTCCCGCCGTTGCGGGCGGGCGGCCAGGCCCAGGACGGCCGCCAGGTGTCCGGCGATGGTCGCCGGGTCGCCGTTGGAGGCGATGAGGTTGCGGGCCATGTGCCGGTGCCAACGCAACGCCTCCAGCGTCTCGGCCCCCTCGTAGTAGGGCTGCGCCTCGCGCAGGGTGGCCGCGACGGCGGCCGGGTCGCCGAGGCTCTGCAGGACCTCGGCCCGTTCCAGCAGGACCTGACCGAGCCGGTAGGTGTCACCGCGAGCGCGGAACCGGGTTGCCAGGTCGTCGGCGAGCCGCAGCGCCTCGCCGAGCCGGCGCAGCTCACGCAGCGCCGCCACCTCGCGCAGCCGGGCGGTGAGGAGGTTCTCCTCGCTCACGCCGGCGAACGCCGCAGCGGCTCGCCGGTATGCGTCCAGCGCTGCTTCGGGTCGCCCGAGCGCGATCTCCAACCCGCCTTCCCGGTGTGCGATCAGTCCTCGGGTGAACGGGTCGAGGTCGCGGGTCTCGGCGAACTCGCGAACCTCGTGCAGGACGTTTCGCGCGACCTCCAGCTCGCCCCGATGCCGGTGCAGCGTCGCCTTCTGCATCAGGACCCGGACGTGCTGCCGGGGGATGCGGGGTTCGTCGGCGTGCCGGCGGCACACCGCGATGGCCTGGTCGCAGCAGGACAGCCCCACGTCGTACCGGCTCTCCATCTCCCGCAGCGCCGCCATCTCCCGCCAGGCGTACGCGTGGAGCCACGCCGTGCCGGCGGGCAACGACTCCCGCAACAGCACGTGGTTCCACAGCTCCGCCGCGGTGAACGCCCCGCTGAGTCGGTGCCACTGGGCGGCGAACGCGATCGCCTCGTGGCAGCGCGAGCGGTCGTCGGCGCGTAGGGCGGTCCGGCTCTCCGCGAGCAGCAGGCGGATCGCCAGCCCTGGACGCCGCTGCCGCCACGCCGCCGTCGCCTGTTCCTGGTAGAGCTCGGCCAGGAGCCGCCACTGCCGTGCGGCGTGCAGCCGTCCGGCGGCGGGCTGGTGGGGGTGGTCGGCTGGCAGCGCGACCGCAGGATCGACGAGGCGGTCGAGAAGCGCCGATCGTTGTGCGGAGTCGAGCATCGCGCCACCGTCCATTCAAGGTCGACTGTGGAATGAGACCATGGGGGCCGTGACACACTCAGTTTCCGGGCGGGCGGTCGTCAAGTTCGTCGAGGAGATCGATGCGGTCGCCCGTGGGGATCTCACCTCCCGGCTGGCGGAGGCAGGGCTCGCGCCACGGGTCGGCTTCGACCTGGGCGAACTCGGTCTCGTTCCGGAGCGGCTGCTGCCGGCCGCGGTGATCACCCTCTTCGACGACCTCGCCGCGGTGGGCGCCCACCAACTCGCCCGGGTCACCCAGACGGCGCGGGACTGGCTGGTGGCCGCCGCCGCGCCGGGCTTCGTCGAGGTGGAGATCGACGTCACCGGTCAGACGGTACGGATCTGGGCCAGCGATCCGGACCGGGCGACCGAGACCGTGGGGAAGGTCCTGTCCGGCGGCCTCGCCTCCGGACCGCTGACCTGGCACGGCGACCGGTGGGACGTCGCGCCGACGCCGGCGACCGGCCGGCTCACCGGCCCACCGCCCCGGGTACTGGCCCTGGACACCGACTGGTTCTCCGCGAAGGGCGGTCTGAGCACGTTCAACCGGTCGCTCTGCGCGGCGCTGGCCCGGGCGGGCGCGGACGTCGTCTGCGTCGTCCTCGAACCGTCCCCGGCGGAGATCGCACACGCCCGCGAGGTCGGGGTGACCCTGGTGGCGGCGCCCGCGGCGGCGACCGGCGGGCTGCGGGACGCGCTGGCCCGGCGTCCGCGGCTGACCGGCGGCTGGGAACCGGACCTGGTGATCGGACACGGCCGGATCACCGGCGGGCACGCCCGGGTCCAGGTCGAGGACCACTTCCCGGCGGCGGCCAGGGCACACATCGTGCACACCTGGTCGGATCACATCGAATGGCAACGCGGTGACCGGCCGGACAGCGGCGCCATCGCCGAGCGACGCTGGAAGGAGGACATCGAGCTGGCCCGCACCGCGACCCGTGCGTTCGGCGTGGGTCCCCTGCTGCACGATCTCCTCAGCCGCGACCTTTCCGGCTATCCCGACGTCCCCGCTCCGGGGCGGATCGATCCGGGCTTCGAGCTCGACGACGAGACCCCCCGCGTCCCGCCGCTGTGGCAGCAACGTCAGGTGATGCTGTCGGGCCGGCTGGACGACTGGTCGGTGAAGGGGCTGGATCTGGCGGCGCGGGCGGTGGGAGCGGCGGTGGAGTTGCTCAGTCTCGGCGGCACCGAGCCGGAACTGGTGCTGCGGGGCGTGCCACCGGACGACCATGGCCGGGTGCGGGAGCTGGTCCTGCAGTGGGCGGGCCGACGCACCCTGCAGGTCACTCCCCGGGCCTACTCCACCAGCGCGGACGATCTCCGGGCCGACCTGCGCCGGGCGTGCCTCGCGCTCATGCCCTCCCGTGCCGAGGCATTCGGTCTCGTCGGCCGCGAGGCCATCGTCGCCGGCACCCCCTTGCTGGTCAGCGCGAAGAGTGGGCTGGGCAGGCTGCTCCACGAGGTGCTGGCACCGCAGGACGCGGCGTTGACGGTGCTGCCGGTCGAGGACGACGAGGCGACCGACACCCGCCGCTGGGCCTTCGAAACGGCTCGCATCCTGCGGGACCCGGCAGGCGCCTTCGCCCTCGCCGAACGGATCCGGCGGACCATGGCGGCGCGGGTCACCAGCGCGTCGGGCGCGGCGGCCGTCCTGGGTACGCTCGCCTGACTGCCACCGTCGGCCGGGCGGCCGTCGGGAGCAGCGAGCCGGTCACGCGGAGGGTCGGTAGCGCTCGCCACAGTCGCGGCACCGTTCACGATCGGACCAGTCCGCCCGGCCGAGCTCTTCCGGGGTCAGCGGTGGCTGTCCCAGGTCGGCCCGCAGGGCCATCCGGAAGGCCCAGAGCCCCTCGGCGAAGGGGTGGTAGACGCGGTGGTAGTCGGCGCCGTCGAGGCGCGCGCCGGCCCGGATCGCGTCGCGGATCGCGATGAGCCGCAGGAACGCGACTTCGGCCGCGGCCACCAGGGGCGCCGCACCCAGCACCAGCAGGCGTTCGCGGATCGCGTACACCCGGGCGTCGTGGAGCGTCTCGTTGGCCGGGTCGTGGCGTGCCGACGGTGGCAGGTCGGCGCGAGCCACCGCGCGCAGGGCGTTGTGGGCCTCGTCGAGCGCGAGCATGAACGCCACGGCGGTCGCCGAGGGGATCGGCAGCTCGCCCCGGGCCAGCGGTGCGTCGGGCCGGTGACCGGTGGTGGCCTCGTCGGGGCGGGGCTGTCGCTGCCATCTCGTCGACGTGGCCCACGTCCGGTCAGCGGATGCGGCCCCCTGGGACGGCCGCGCATCGCGCGCCTGCGCCTGCGCCTGCGCCAGTCTGGCCAGCGCACCGCCTGTCCCCAGCGCCTCGTCGCAGCGCTGGGCCAACTGGACATTGCCCGGCGCTCGACCCGTCTCCACCTTGCTCAGATAGCCCCGGCTGTAGTTGACCTTCCGGGCCAGCCCGGACAGGGACAGCCCGGCGCTCTCCCGGAACCGGCGGAGGCACTCCCCCAGCCGCTCCGGACGGTTGGTCAGTGACTCGCATCCGTCGTCACGCACCGCGGTCATCGCGCAGCGTCGTCTTCGCAAGACACGTCGTAACTGTATCAATGTGAGCCTCTGTTCGACGGTGGTCCAGCGACCGCTGGGGGCCGCCGGACCACCGCCAGGGTCAGCACGCGGGGGTCGACACCTGGTTCGCGATCAGCGACGAGTGGATGTAGCCGCTCGTCGGGCTGTTGACCCGGAACCAGCGGTTGGAGGCGTAGTTGGAGTTCGGCGGGTAGACCCACTGGGAATCGACCCAGCAGACCATCGTGACGCCCGTGCCGTTGCCGTAGTAGCCGTTGGACGAGCAACCGGTGTTGGCGCAGCTGCGGATGTTGGCGCCGCCGGAGTTGGAGCTGATGTACGGTCCCGCCGCCGCCGCGGGCATGCTCGTCACCGCCACGAGAGCGCCGGCGGCACCGACGATCGCGGCGACCCGTGCGAGACGGCGGCGAACCGCCAGGTTGCTCTTCGACATCCTGGATTCTCCTCGTGTCCCGGGGCTGGCAGGGAGGCCAGCTCGCTGCCATCAGAATCGATCGGTCAGTTCCCGTTCCGGAACGGGTTTCCTGTCGCATCAGGCCAGGAGGAGACGGTGCAACGCCCGGGATCCAGCCCCGGCGGCATGACCAGCAGAACTACCGGCCGAGGAGCGTGGTCAGCGGACGAGGACTTCTGCGCCGGGCCGCTTGACGCGGCCGAGGGACGCGAGCCCTGGCGCTCACGCCCCCGCCTGGTACGGCTTTGCGACGTCTTGGGCCTCGCAGCAGGGGTAGGTCAGCGGACCCGCCACACTTCAACGATGGGTTCGACGAACGATACTGGGCAGCCGCGTGCCCGAGAGAGGCTGCGCGTTCACTGAGCCTGCGGCGGCGTCCGGAGTGTCCCGGCTGGTGCCGCCACCCACCGGCACCGCCGGCATCCAGGACACGACGTCTGAGACAAGGGGGAGTACACCATGCGACTTGCACAGCACGTGTCGCTGATCGCCGCCACCATCACCACCGGCCTCATGGCAGGGCTGTTCGCCGCCTTCGCCTACGCGGTCATGCCCGCGCTGAAAGCGGCCGAGGACCGGACGTTCGTGGACACGATGCAGCGGATCAATGTGACCATCGTCAACGGCTGGTTCATGCTGGGCTTCCTGGGCGCACCGGTGTCGGCCACACTGTCCGCCCTCCTGGCCTGGCACGGAGATGGCCGCCCCGCGTTGCCGTGGATCATCGGCGGGTTGGCCTTGTATCTGGCGATGTTCCTCATCACCATCGCCATCAACGTTCCGCTCAACGACAAGCTCGCGGCGGCCGGCGATCCCGGCCACATCGCCGACCTCGCAGCCGTACGGGTGCACTTCGAATCCAGGTGGGTCACCTGGAACATCGTCCGCGCCCTGTGCAGCACGGCCGCGTTCGGCTGCCTCACCTGGGCTCTGATCATCTTTGGTCGTACCACCGATTGAAGCGGCAGCCGAGTGCGGTCGGGCACCGCGTACTCGCTTCCGCCGATCGTGTCCGCGTAGCCGGACAACCAGTCGGCCACCGTCGCGATCCCCTCGCGTGCGGTCAGGTCCGGCTTCCTGCTGAAGGCACCCGGCGAATCACCTGATCCTGGTCGCCCCCCCCTTCTCAATGCCTCGTGACCCTCTGTGCCGCTCGTCAGGACTGGGTACGCGACCACTGCTGGTTGGCGCCGCCGTTGCAGGCGTACTGCTGGATGTCCGCGCTGTCGCCGGTGCCGGCGTTGACCACGTCCAGGCACTTGCCGCTGTGCCGGGCCCGGAGCTGGAAGTGGTCGCCGGCCGCGGCCCACTGCCACTGCTGGTTGGTGCCGCTGCCGCAGGTGTACTGGATGATGTTGGCGCCGTCGGCGGTGGACGCGTTGGCGACGTCGAGGCACTTGCCGCTGTTGGCGTTGACGACGCGGAAGTAGCCGCTGCCGGCGTCCTGGAACTCCCACTTCTGGTTACCGCCGCCGTTCCAGGTGTACTGCCTGACCTCGGCGTTGTTGGCCGTGGAGTTGCCCACCACGTCCATCACCTTGCCGCTGTGCCGGGCGGTGACGCGGTAGTAGGCGGGCGAGTTGCCGGTGACCGTCCCGGTGGCCGTGTCGATGGTGACGGACGGGTACCAGGTCAGGCTCATGCTGGTGCTGGACGGGAAGGTGATCGGCAGCCAGACGTACTGCGAGTCGCCGACGGGGCCGCCCCAGGCCCCCGCCCAGCGGTCGCCCATGTACAGGTAGCTGGTGGTGGAGGTGCCCTGGATGGGCAGCACGTAGGCCGGCTGGGAGCTGAAGGTGTTGCTGTTGCCCACGTCGGTCCAGCCGCTCCACGGCCCGGAGATGCTCGACGCGGTGGCGTACCTCGCCTGGTTCGGGCTCCAGCCCGTCGCTGCGGACGTCAGCAGGAAGTAGGTGCCGCCCCGCTTGAACATGGCGGGCGCCTCGCGGTGCGCGCCGTCCCAGAAGTTGCCCACGAGGGTGGCGACGTTGAGGTAGTCCGAGGTGAGCCGGTAGATGTTCAGGTCGTAGTTGTCGTCGGCGGCCGAGATCATGTACGCCGTGCCGTTGTCGTTGTAGAGCGTGATGTCCCGGGACATGTGCTGTCCGAGCGGCCGGAAGCTGCCGTGGTAGGTGTAGTTGCCGTCCACGGTGGCCGACGAGGCCACGGCGGCCCGCGCCTCGTTGTAGTCGGACCCGTTCTCCTTGTGCATCCACATCACGTAGCGGCCGGTGCTGGCGTTGTAGATGACCTTCGGGCGCTCGATGTTGGCGCGCTGCAACTCGGCGGCCGACGACTGGGTCAGCACGTTGTTGCGGAACTCCCAGGTGCGCAGGTCGGTGGAGCGGTAGACGGAGACCGCGCGGAAGGTGTTGTCGGGGTTGCGGTTCTCGCCGAACCAGTAGTAATAGTCGCCGACCTTGAGGACGCCGCCGCCGTGGGCGTGCACGACGCCGCCGCCGGTGTCGGTGAACTGGGTGCCGTTGGTGACGGTCACCGGCGCCGCCTGGGCGGCCGTGCCCGGCCCGACCAACGTCGCCAGGGTCACGATGAGCGCCGCCCCGAGCGACAGGAGTCGCCGTCCGCTGTTTCCCATCCGATCGTCCCTTCTGGGCCCGGACGACCATTAACCCATCGATGGTCACCCATGCGCAACAGCGTGGTAACCGGACTGTGGGACGCGCGAGGCTTTCCCGCGGGCTGACGGGTCGACGGGTCGACGGCTACCGGCCGCAGGTCAGCGCGGGGACGCCGGCCGCCCCGCTGGACCACACCATCATCCCGAACGTCGTCGACGCGCCGGGCGTCAGCGTTCCGTTGTACGACGCGTTGCGGACAACGACGTCGGCGCTGCTGGCCTCCGCCACCCCGTTCCAGGCCGCCTGGATGCGCTCGTCGCCGGGCCACCGCCAGGCCACGCGCCAGCCCTGGACCGGCTCGCTCCCGCTGGCGCGCACGGTGACCGTCGCGGTGAAGCCGCCGGGCCAGCGGTTGTCGACGGTGGCGGTCGCGGCGCACACCGACTGGTCCGTGGTGCGGGCCGGCCCGCCGATGACGTACGGGTCCCTGTTGCCGTCGGGCTCGCTGAACCGGAACCAGTAGTCGGTGTTCGGGGTCAGCCCGCCGATGGCCACCGTCCCGTTGCGCTCGGGCCCGGTGAGGGCCTGCGCGGCGGGGTTGCGCCACTGCTCGGCGTCCTCGCGGCTGGTGAAGAGGAGGACCTGCATCGGCGGGTCGTAGCCGCAGGGCGGGCTGAGCAGCATCGTGTAGGCGACGGTCAGGCTCGTCGCGGTGGTCGCCGTCACCTGGCCCCAGATCGGCAGCGCCGGCGGGCACGCCACGGTCGGGCTGGGGATCGGCGGCGTCGGGGTCTGCACCGCGGCGGGAGGCGCGGCGGCGGCACCGGCCGCGCCGGCCCAGGTGGCCAGGGTCAGGGTCGCGGCGGCGAGCACCACGCCGGGCATCCGGAACATCCGCACCTCCTCGGATCGCGGGGACGCGCGACCAAGCGACAGCCTTCCATTCGATGAGCGTCGATGCAATGAGCCGTTCCGGCCGGGCGCGGGGCAGCCGTCAGGGCAGCCGGCGGCGGGGTCGTCAGGGCAGCCGGCGCTCGGCGTCGAGGCCGTCGACGACGCGGGTGGCGATGCGCTCCAGGGCGCGTACCTCGTCGGGGTCGAGCCGGTCGAACACGAGCCGCCGGACGGCGTCGACGTGCGCGGGCGCGGCGGCCTCGATGGCCGCACGGCCGGTGGCGGTGAGCGCCACGAACGCACCCCGGGCGTCCTGGGGGCACTCCTCGCGGTCGACCAGGCCCCGCCGCTGCATGCGGCCCAGGTGGTGCGACAGGCGGCTCTGCTCCCACTGGAGGTCGCGTTGCAGTTCGAAGGGGCGCAGCCGCCCGTCGGGGGCCTCGGCGAGCTGGACCAGCACCCCGTAGTCGGCGAAGGAGAGCCCGGAGTCGGCCTGCAACTGCCGGCCCAGCCGCACCGCCAGCTCGGCCTGCATGCGCAGGTATGCCCGCCAGGCGCGCTGCTGGTCGTCGTCGAGCCATCGGGTGCCGGTCACGGTCCCAGCGTACCAGTGATGCATGACACGTCATGGAAGGAATGGATGATGCGTCATGCAGGTTGAGAGCAACGTACATGACACATCATGAGACCCCGGAGGAGATCGAGATGAGCACCGCCACCGGCACCGACCTGGCCCAGCTGACCGGCACCTACACCATCGACCCGAGCCACACCCGCATCGGCTTCGTCGCGCGGCACGCGATGGTGACCAAGGTGCGCGGCGCGTTCAACGAGTTCGAGGGCTCCGTCGCCTTCGACGCGGCCGACCCCGCCCGCACCGACGTGCGGGTGGTCATCCAGGCCACGAGCATCGACACCCGCAACGCCCAGCGCGACGCGCACCTGCGCAGCAACGACTTCCTCGCCATGGAGACCTACCCGGAGATCACCTTCGTCTCCACGGCCTTCCGGCAGACCGGCGAGGACACCTTCGACCTCACCGGCGACCTGACCGTCAAGGGCGTCACCAACTCCGTGACGATCCCCTTCACCTACGAGGGCGCGGCCAGCGACCCGTTCGGCAACCTGCGCCTCGGCTTCGAGGGCGCGGTGACGATCAACCGCAAGGACTACGGGGTGACCTGGAACGCGGCGCTGGAGACCGGCGGCGTCCTCGTCAGCGAGAAGATCACGCTGGAGTTCGAGGTCTCCGCGATCAAGAACGCCTGACCCCGCTCCCCCTCCCACCGGCGGCTTCGAGAGGACATCCCATGAGCGCCACGCTGACCCCCCGGGTGGACATCCGCCGGGCCGACGACCGGTACCGGACCGACATCGCCTGGCTCGACTCCAGGCACTCGTTCTCGTTCGGCAACCACTGGTCCCCCGACAACACCCACCACGGGCTGCTGCTGGTGAACAACGACGACGTGGTCCGGGCGGGCACCGGCTTCGAGACGCACCCGCACCGGGACATGGAGATCGTCACCTGGGTGCTCCAGGGCTCGCTGGTGCACCAGGACTCCACCGGCCACTCCGGCGTGATCTACCCGGGGCTGGCCCAGCGGATGAGCGCCGGCACCGGCATCCTGCACTCGGAGAAGAACGACTCGTGGCGGCTCGGCGGCGAGCGGCACACCGAGCCGGTGCACTTCGTGCAGATGTGGGTGGTGCCCGACGAGCCCGGCGTCACCCCCGGCTACGAGCAGTTGGAGATCGACGACGCGCTGCTCACCGGCGGGCTCGTCCCGGTCGCGTCCGGGATGGACCGGCACGCCGACGCCGCGGCCATCCGGATCCGCAACCGGTACGCCGCCCTGTACGCGGCCCGGCTCCAGCCCGGCCAGAGCGTGCGGTTGCCCGAGGCGCCGTACCTGCACCTGTTCGTGCCCCGGGGCGCGGTGACCCTCGAAGGCTCGGGCGCGCTCGGCACCGCCGACGCGGTCCGCTTCACCGCCACCGGCGGGCAGCGGGTCACGGCCACCGAGCCGGCCGAGATCCTGGTCTGGGAGATGCACGCCACCGTCGCCGGCTGAGCCGGCCCGGCGGCGGCCACGGGACCGCTGTCCGGCCCTGCGTACGATGCGGGGCCGGACAGCGGCTCGTCCCGGCGGAGGTAGCGGCAGATGGCAGGCCAGCACGAGGGGTTCGCCCTCGGCGTCGACCTCGGCACGTCCAACACCGTGGCCGTGCTGCGCTGGCCGGACGGGCGGACCCGGCCGCTGCTGGTCGACGGGCAGCCGGTCGTCCCCTCCGGCGTGTACGCCGACGCCGACGGCCGGCTGCACGTCGGCCGGGACGCCCGGCGGCTGGCGCAGGCCGACCCGGGGCGCTACGAGCCGAACCCGAAGCGCCGGATCGACGACCCGACCGTGCCGCTGGGCGACCGCGGGTACGCCCCCGCCGACCTGCTCGCCGCGATCCTGCACGCGGTGGGGCAGGCGGCCGTCGCCACGGTCGGCTTCCTGCCCCCGGCGGTGCTCACCTGCCCGGCGTCCTGGGACGACGCCCGCCGTCAGGTCCTCGCCGACGCGCTGCTGCGGGCGGGCTGGCCGCAGGCCGCCGAGCACACCCTGTCCGGCCCCACCCCGCCCGGCACCCGGCTGCTGCGCGAGCCCGTCGCCGCCGCCCGCTACTACGCCCAGGTGCTGCGCCGGCCGGTGCCCGTCGGCGGCTCGATCGCCGTGTTCGACCTCGGCGGCGGCACCCTCGACGTGGCGGTGCTGCGTAACGAGGGCGCCGACCCGTGGGGCGACTCGGGCTTCACCGTGACCGCCACCGGGGGCGTGCCCGACCTGGGCGGGCTGGACCTGGACGCGGCCCTGGTGGACCGGCTGGGCGAGCGGGTGTCCGCGACCGACCCGCAGGTGTGGCAGCGGCTCACCCGGCCGACCGACGCGCCGCAGTGGCGCGACCGGCACCAGCTGTGGGAGGGCGTGCGCGAGGCGCGGGAGATGCTGTCCCGGGCGACGGTCGCGCCGGTGGTCGTGCCGGGCCTGCCGGCGGTGGTCGAGCTGACCCGCGAGGACGTCGAACGGGTGGCCGGCCCGCTGCTGGCCCGGGCCGTCGCCGAGACCCGGCGGGTGATCGCCGCCGCCGGCCTCACCCCCGACCGGCTCGCCGGCCTGTTCCTGGTGGGCGGGCCGACCCGGACGCCGCTGGTGGCCCGCATGCTGCACGCCGAGCTGGGCGTCGCGCCGACCGTGCTGGAGCAGCCGGAGCTGCCGGTGGCCGAGGGGGCGCTGACGGATCTGCCGGCCCCCCGCCCGGCCCTCACGCCACCGGGCGCGCCCGCTCTGCCACCGGGCGCGCCCGCGCCGCCGCCGACCGTGCCCGCCCCCGCCGGAATGCCGGCCACCGCGTGGGGCCCGCCCGGCACGCCGCCGACCGTGCCCGGGTCACCCGCCACGCCCGGGACGCCGCACGCGCCCGGGACGCCGCCCGCGCCCGTCTCACCCGCCGCGCCCGGGTCGCCGCCCGTCGCCCGTCGGCGGCGCGCGCTGTGGATCACGGTGGCGGCGGTGCTCGCCCTCGCCGGGGTGGGCGTCGGGGCGACGCTGTGGTTCACCCGGGACCGCTACCCCGGGCTGGAGTTCCAGAACCTGACCGTGGTCGCACGCGTCCCGGCCGGCGAGGACCGGCCGGTCGAGACGTTCACCGCGCTGCTCGGCGACGTCGGGTACGCGGCGTACCCGCTGCCGGACGACCGGCTGGAGATCGTGGCGGTCGACGCGGGAACGGGCCGGACCCGATGGCGCAAGCAGACCACGCAGGCGGCGCAGCAGTGGGACGCGCTCGTCGCCGTGCCCGGGGCGGTGGCGGCCCTCTCCGACCCGATCGGCGTCGACGCGCCCCGCGAGCTGGTGGTGCGCGACGCCGCCTCCGGCGAGCAGCGGTGGAGCCGCAGCATCGGCGACGACGACCGCGTGATCTTCGGGCGGGACGTGGCGGTGCTGGTCGACACCGCCGGGAACCGGCTCGTCGGGCTGCGGATGCGCGACGGGGCGCAGGTCTGGGCCGAGGACAACCCGCGCGACTCGTCGGGCAACGCCCGCAGCGCCGTGCTGCCGGTCGAGACCGCCGAGGCGGCCGGCGGGCCGGCGTACGCCGACGGGACGCCCCGCGACCCGTGGCGGGGCCGGGCCGACCGGCTCGTGCAGATCGGCGCGGACCGCTCCGCCCGGCTGATCGACCTGGTCGAGGGCACGGTGCTGCGTAGCTGGCCCGGCGTCGCCGACCTCGACGACCCGATGGCCGCGCGGGACGACCGGTTGTACGTGGTCGACGACGCCGGGGTCGGCGGGTACCGGCTGCTCGGGTACGACCTGACCCGGGTGGCCGAGCCGACGGTGCTGCACAGCGCCGCCGACGACGGGCGGCGGGTGGCGGCGCTGGTGGCCTGCGGCGAGCACCGGGCGTGCCTGCTGGAGACCCCGGCCGGGGACGCGGACCGCGCCGAGGTGGTGGCCGTCGCGGAGGGCGAGAAGGCGAAGCGCTGGGCGACGCCGGGGGCCCGGGAACTGGTGCCGGTGGGCGCGCACCTGGTCGTGCGGCGGCAGTACCCGGAGGCGAGGTCCACGCTGTTCGACCCGGCGGGCCGGGCGGTGCTGCGCGACCGGGGCGGGGTGGCCGTGCGGCTCGACGCGGGCAACGTGCTGGTCTTCGCCGACCCGCTGAGCGGCGGCGAGGCCGACCGCAGCGTCGCCGGGCTGGCGGTCGGCGCCGCCCAGCCGGTCGAGCTGGGCCTGGCCGAGGACGTGCGCAGCGAGTCCTGCTCGTGGAACACCAGCGTGCTGCTGTGCGGCGCGGCGAAGGACTTCGTGCTGTACCGCTTCGCCCCGACGCCCTGACCTGCGGCGTCCGCGCCACGGGCACGCCCGGCGACCGGTGGATCGCCGCCCGGCTCCGCCCGCCGGTGCGGAGCGGGCGGAGCCGGGCGGCCGAACGTGGGCCGGAAGCCAGCCGTCGTCAGTCAGCCGTCAGTCGGTCCGGGCCAGGTCCCGGAAGACGCCGAGCGTGGCCGGGTCGTCGATGGTGGCCGGCACCGGCTCGTCCCGCCCCTCCACCAGCCCGCGCATGGTGCGGCGCAGGATCTTGCCGGAGCGGGTCTTCGGCAGCGCCGGCACGACGGTCACCCGGCGGAACGCGGCGACCGGGCCGATCCGCTCCCGCACCAGGGCCACCAGCTCGGCGGCGAGGGCGTCCGGGTCGACCTCGACGCCGGCCTTGAGCACCACGTATCCGCTGGGCACCTGGCCCTTCAGCACGTCGGCGACGCCGATCACCGCGCACTCGGCCACCGCCGGGTGCCCGGCCAGCACCTCCTCCATCGCCCCGGTGGAGAGCCGGTGCCCGGCCACGTTGATCACGTCGTCGGTGCGGCCCATCACGTACAGGTAGCCGTCGTCGTCGAACCGGCCGCCGTCGCCCGTCAGGTAGTAGCCGTCGAAGGTGCTCAGGTACGACCGGACGTACCGCTCGTCGTCGCCCCAGAGGGTCGGCAGGCAGCCCGGCGGCAGCGGCAGCCTGATCACGATCGAGCCGTCGACGCCCGCCGGCACCTGCGCGCCCTGCGCGTCGACCACCCGCACGTCGTAGCCGGGGACCGGCACCGAGGGCGAGCCGGCCTTGATCGGCAGCGGTTCGAGGCCGCGCGGGTTCGCCGCCACCGGCCAGCCCGTCTCGGTCTGCCACCAGTTGTCCACCACCGGCACGCCCAGCCGCGCCCCCGCCCAGGCGAACGTGTCCGGGTCGAGCCGCTCCCCGGCGAGGAAGAGCGTACGCAGGCTGGTCAGGTCGTAGCGGCGGATGCGGGTGCCGTCCGGGTCCTGGCGGCGGATCGCCCGGATCGCGGTCGGCGCGGTGAACAGGGCGGCCACCCGGTGCTGCGAGACGACCCGCCAGAACGCCCCCGCGTCCGGCGTGCCGACGGGCTTGCCCTCGTACAGCACCGTGGTCGCCCCGGTGAGCAACGGGCCGTACACGATGTAGGAGTGGCCGACCACCCAGCCGACGTCGGAGGCGGCCCAGAAGACGTCGCCCGGCCCGATGTCGAAGACGTTGCGCATCGACCAGCGCAGCGCCACCGCGTGCCCGCCGTTGTCGCGCACGACGCCCTTCGGCCGGCCGGTGGTGCCGGAGGTGTAGAGCACGTAGAGCGGGTCGGTGGCGGCGACGGGGACGCAGTCGGCGGGCTCCGCGCCGTCGAGGGCGTCGTCCCAGGTGACGTCCCGGCCGGGGGTCAGCGGGGCGGGGTGCTGGGGACGCTGCACGAGCACGCACCGCTGCGGGGCGTGCTCGGCCTCGGCGAGGGCCGCGTCGAGGATCGGGTGGTAGGGCACGATCCGGTCCGCCTCGATGCCGCACGAGGTGGCCACGACCACCTTGGGCCGGGCGTCGTCGATGCGGACGGCCAGCTCGTGCGCGGCGAAGCCGCCGAACACCACGGAGTGCACCGCGCCGATCCGGGCGCAGGCCAGCATGGCGACCACCGCCTCGGGGACCATCGCCAGGTAGAGCAGCACCCGGTCGCCCCGGCCGACCCCGAGCCGGCGCAGCGCCCCGGCGAACCGCGCGGTCGCGTCGCGCAGCTCGGCGTACGTGTAGGTGCGGGTGACGCCGGTGACCGGGCTGTCGTGGATCAGCGCCGGCTGGTCGCCCCGCCCCGCCGCCACGTGCCGGTCGAGGGCGTTGTGGCAGGTGTTCAGCTCCCCGTCGGGGAACCAGCGGTACAGCGGGGCCCGGCTGTCGTCGAGGATCCGCTGCGGGGGCCGGTGCCAGTCGATCTCCGCCGCCGCGTCCCGCCAGAATCCGGTCGGGTCGGCGATGCTCCGCTCGTACGCTGCTCGATACGCGCCCATCGGGTCATGATCGCGGGGCGCGGCGGGTGGGGACGACGGCCGGCCGGCTCCGGTGCGCCGGACGTACCCCTCGGGTCGCCGAACGGCGCTGCGGCCGGTCGCCGCGGCCGGGCCGGGCGACCGGCCGGGCCCGCGGGGCAACCGGGGCCGCCGGGGCGGATGAAGGCCCGCCGGGCGGGTATGCCGCGTCGGCCTGGTGGGGAACGGCCCGCGTCGCGCGGGCCGCGACGGCGACGCCCGGGCGGCCCGGCTCTTCGCCGACCGCCCGGGCGCACCGGCTTCAGTTGCCGGTGACCCAGTTCCAGGCGGAGACGATCCACTCGGTCTGCTGGAGGTAGGCGATCCCCAGCCCGACCAGGAAGACCGCCGTCACCAGGTGGGCGCCGCGCGCGCTGCGCCGGACCCGCCCGAGCTGCCGCTCCAGGACGACCCGGCCGAGCAGCCGGGACAGCCCGAACAGGCCCGCGGCGACCAGCAGGCTCAGCAGGAACGTGAGCACCGGCGCCCCCAGGTTGCCCCGCCCGGAGATGGCCCAGATGCCCCAGCAGACGAAGGCGAAGAGGGCGCCGGCGGCGCTCCACTCGCCGCCGACCCGAAGCTGCTTGAGGTGCCAGCTCAGCGGCCGGCGGGGCGCGGACACGTTAGACCACTGCCCGTCGTGCCCGCCGTGGCCGCCGTGCTCGACGGTGGGAAACTGCTCGGTGCGCGGCGGGCGTCGCTGGCCGACCGATGCCACGCCCCGGCGGAAGGCGTCGGGCTGCGGCGGCACCCCGACACCCGGCTGCGGCGGCACCTCGACCGTGCGCTCCGCCCACGGCTGTGTCTGGTCTGCCATCTCGTGTCCTCCCCCTGACCGATGCCGGCGTCGCCGGCCCGCCATCTCCGAGGGTAACCAGCCGGCAAATCCGCTCGCCCGTGCGTGCGCCGTGGGATAGACACGGCGGATGACGGATACTCCCCTGCCGATCACCGTCGGCCGGCCCGACGACTTCGACGAGCTGGCCCGCCTGGTCGAGATCGCGTTCCACACCACCCTCGACGCCGAGACGCGGGACGCCGAGCGGAGCATCTTCGAGCCGCGACGGAGCCTGGTGGCCCGCGACGGCGCGGACCTCGTCGCGTCCGCCGGGGCGTACACCCGGGAGCTGACCGTGCCGGGGGCGATCGTCCCCGCCGCCCACGTGACCATGGTCGCGGTGCTGCCCACCCACCGCCGCCGCGGCCTGCTCACCCGGCTCATGCGCCGGCAGCTGCGCGAGGTCCGCGCCGCCGGCCGGGAGCCGGTGGCCGTGCTGTGGGCCAGCGAGGGCCGGATCTATCCCCGCTTCGGCTACGGCCTCGCCGCCCAGCAGCTCACCGTCGAGTGCGCCACCACCGAGCTGCGGCTGCCCGCCCCGACCGCCGCCGAGGGCCGGCTGCGCCTGGACCGCCCGGCCGCGCGGCGGGCCGAGCTGGCCCGGCTGTACGACCAGCAGCGCGCCGACCGCCCCGGCTGGTCCGACCGGGACGAGCGGTGGTGGCGGTACGTGCTCGGAGACCTGCCCGGCCATCGCGACGGCGCGACGGAGCGGCGGGTGCTGCTGCACGAGGCCCCGGACGGCGAGGTCGACGGGTACGCGCTGTGGCGTTCCCGGCGCGGCTACGACGCCGCCGGCCCGTGCGGGGTGACCGTCGTCGAGGAGCTGGTGGCCACGAACCCGACGGCCCGCCTGGCGCTGTGGCGGCTGCTGCTCTCGCTCGACCTGACCCGCCGGCTGTCCTACCAGGGGCCGGTGGACGACCCGCTGCTGCGGCTGGTCAACGAGCCGCGGCGGCTGGAGCCCCGGGTGGACGACGCGCTGTGGGTGCGGGTGGTGGACGTGCCCGCCGCCCTCGCCGCCCGCCGGTACGCCGCCGCCGTCGACGTGGTGATCGAGGTGACCGACGAGCTGCTGCCGGAGAACACGGGGCGCTGGCGGCTGACCGGCGGCCCGGACGACGCCCGCTGCGTGCCCGCCGACGCCCCGGCCGACCTGGCCTGCGATGTGCGGGCGCTCGGCGAGCTGTACCTGGGCGGGGTGGCCGTCACGGCGCTCGCCGACGCCGGACGGGTCACCGAGCTGCGCCCCGGTGCCCTCGCCGCCGCCGGCCCGGCCTTCTCCTGGCGTCGGGCCCCGTCGGCGATGGGCACCTTCTGACGCCCGGCCCGGGGCGGGGCGGCGCGGCGGCCGACGGGCGCGGGCCTCACGCCGGGTGCGAGGGGCCGCGCCGACCCGGTGGGCGCGGGCGCGGGGGCGGCCCCGGGCGGTACGGTCGACGGATGGGTGACGCGGAGCGACGGCGACGCCGGTCGAGGCACCACACCGACGGCGAGGCCCTCGCCGCGACGGCCGGGACGCAGGACGTGGCGGCCGAGCCGCCGCGCCGCCGGCCCGCCCCCGGCGGCGACGACCGGGACGGCGGCGAGCGGGGCCTGCGCGGCCTGGTCGGGCCCGGCTCCTCGCAGGTGGGGCCCCGGGCGGCGATGCGGGCCCGGGACGCCGCCCGGCCGACGGAGGCGGACCTGGCCGAGGCGGAGCGGCGGGTGGTCGTCGTCCGGCGCAACTGGGTGCCCCGCGAGGACCTGCCCCGCTCCGGCCGCTGAGCGGGGCGGGGCAGGGCGGGTCCTCGCGCCGGGTCAGGGCAGCTCGGGCAGCTCGTGGCTCTGCTCGTACGCGGCGACCTGCTCGATCCGGCGGGCGTGCCGGGGGTTGCCGGAGAACGACGTGGTGAGGAACGCCTCGACGATGGCGGTCGCCTCGTCCAGGGTGTGCTGGCGGGCGCCGACGGCCACGATGTTCGCGTCGTTGTGCTCCCGGCCGAGCTGGGCGGTGTCGATGTTCCAGGCCAGCGCCGCCCGGACGCCGGCGACCTTGTTGGCGGCGATCTGCTCGCCGTTGCCCGAACCGCCGATGACGACGCCGAGGCTGCCCGGGTCGGCGACCACCCGGGTGCCCGTGTGCAGGCAGAACGCCGGGTAGTCGTCGTCCGGGTCGAAGACGTGCGGCCCGACGTCGACCACCTCGTACCCCTGCTTGGCGAGGTGGCTGGCCAGGTGCACCTTCAGCTCGAAACCGGCGTGGTCGGATCCCAGATAGACGCGCATACCGCGCAGTCTGTCAGGCCGGCTCACGCGCCGACGCGCGGGCGGCGGCGCGGAGCCGGTTTCGTCACATGAGCGCAGGTCAGCGGGGCAGCTCGGCCACCACGAGGCCGCCGCGGGCCTTCGGGGTGAACCAGGTGCTCTTGCGCGGCATCTTCTCCCGGGCGAGGTTCACCGCGACGAAGTCGTCGACGGTCACCGGGGCGATCAGCACGGCCAGCTCGGCCCGGCCCGCCTCGACCTCGCCGGTCAGCCAGCTCGCCGGGTAGTCGCCGCCGACGTACGTGATGCGCTTGTCGCCGGGGTCGAGGCCGAGCGCGTCACGCAGCAGCACCCGCTCGACCAGGGCGTGGTCGAGGTTCTCCAGCCGGCCGCCGTCGACGTGCGGCAGGCGCACCGCGTACCCCTGGTCGGGGAGCCGGAGCACGACGGTGCCGCCGGCCGTCGGGACCTCGACCGGGCCGTCGATCGGCTCGACCTCGGCCCCGGCGGCGCGGAGCCGGTCGAGCAGCTCGGCCGGGGTGACGGTCAGCTCGCTGACCAGCCGGTTGTAGGGCTGGATGGCGACCGACGCGGGGGTGGTCACCACGGCCAGGAAGCGGGGCAGGCCGCCGGTCTGGGCGGCGAGGCTGCGGTGGTTGCCGTCGGCGACCACCAGCTCGCCGCCGCCGGCGAGCGCGGTCAGCGCGTCCTGCTCGGGGCCGGGGCCGAGCAGCCACACG
The DNA here is from genome assembly GCF_042889525.1 of Micromonospora sp. NPDC002575. Lineage (NCBI taxonomy): Bacteria > Bacillati > Actinomycetota > Actinomycetes > Micromonosporales > Micromonosporaceae > Micromonospora > Micromonospora sp. NPDC002575. The sequence goes on from NZ_JBIARA010000012.1 coordinate 27,137, forward strand.
GCGTGCGTGCGCCCGGCCTGGTCGGTGTCGGTGGCGGCGGGCGCGCCGGCCGACTCGGTGGCCGCCGCGAGCGCGGCGTGCAGCTCGTCGCCCCGGCCGGTCTGGAGCAGGAGCACGGGCGAGAGCAGGTGCCCGAGCGCCTCGGCGAGCGCGACCCGCTCCCGGACCTTGGCGATGAAGACGTCCTCGTTGCGGATGACCAGGCCCGGCTCGTCGGCGCTGGTGGAGATCTGGTCGGTGTCGACCATGGCGAACAGCCCGTACGCGGTCTCCTCCCCCGGCGCGCTGATCCGGTAGAGGACCACGACCTGCTCGGCCGGGGTGTAGCTGCCGTCGGCCTTCGCCTCGGCGAACCGGGCCACCGCGTCGGGGAGCGCGTCGAGGAACGACTTCCCCAGGCTCTCCGGCGCCCGGTGGGGCATCTCGATGCCGAGGGCACTGTGCGGGTTCGCCTCGATGATCGCGGTGATCTCCGCGTCGTCGGCGAACTCGTCGTAGTTCTGCGCGCCGGTGCCGCCAGTGGTGATCCAGGCCCGGGCGATCGGATGCACGACCGTCATGTCCGCTGACGCTACCGCCGCACGGTCACGCCACCCCCCGGCACCCCACCCCGGTCCACCAACTGAGCGGGGCGCCGCCCGGGGGCGCGCCGGCCGGCGCGCCCCCGGGCGGTGGTGAGGAGGGGACCCTTCTCTACCGCAGGCGTTAAGAAGGGGCCCTTCCTTACTCGAAGCTCGGGCCGACCTCGCGGGAGCGCTTCAGCTCGTAGAAGCCGGGCGTGCCGGCGACCAGCAGGACGCCGTCCCAGAGCCGCCCGGCGGCCTCCCCCTTCGGGCGCGGGGTGACCACCGGGCCGAAGAACGCCACCGGCGAGCCGTCGGGGCCCGGGGCGTGGATCACCGGGGTGCCCACGTCCTGGCCGACCGGCCGCATGCCCGCCTCGTGGCTGGCCCGCAGCGCCTCGTCGTAGTCGGTGGACTCGGCGGCGTCGGCCAGCTCCGGGCCCAGCCCGGCGTCGGCGAGCGCGGCCACGTACAGGTCGCGGCCCAGCTCCTCCTTGCCGAGGTGGATGCGGGTGCCCAGCGCCGTGTAGAGGGCGCGGACGGCGTCGGGGCCGTGCTGCTGCTGCACCGCGACGCACACCCGCACCGGGCCCCAACCGGTCTTCAGGAGCTGCTGGTACTGCTCGGGCACGTCCCGGCCCTCGTTGAGCACCGACAGGCTCATCACGTGGAAACGGATGTCCACGTCGCGGACCTGTTCCACCTCCAGCAGCCAGCGGGAGGTCACCCACGCCCAGGGGCAGATGGGGTCGAACCACATGTCGACGGCGACACGCTCGGTCACGTGAGGTTCCCTTCGCGACGGGAGGGCCGAAAGCCGGCGCCTCGTCCCTCGATCCTCACCCCACGGCGCATCGACCGGTAGCGGAATGAGAGCGTGAGCTCGACCACCGCGAGGTGCCCTCGCATGGAAGACTCGGATCGGAACCGGTCGCCACGAGCGAGCGGTGGGCTGGCGCCGCGGCGGCGCACGGCGAGAGTGGGATGGAGACGAACAGTGCCGGGAGTGCGCAACCTGACCCAGGTGGAGGCCACCGAGCGGGCCCGCCTGCTTGAGGTGACCGGGTACGACATCAGTCTGGACCTGTCGACGGCCGTGCAGGCGGCCGACGGACGCACCTTCCGGTCGGTGACCGAGGTCCGGTTCCGTTGCGCCGAGCCGGGTGCGGCCACCTTCATCGAGGCCGCCGCCGAGTCGGTCCGGTCGGCCACCCTCAACGGCGTCCCGCTCGACCTGTCGGGCTGGTCGGCGGAGAAGGGGCTGGCGCTGCCCGGCCTGGCCGCCGAGAACACCCTCGTCGTGGACGCCGACTTCGCGTACTCCAACAGCGGGCAGGGGCTGCACCGCACGGTCGACCCGGTCGACGGGGAGACCTACCTCTACAGCCAGTTCGAGACGGCCGACGCGCAGAAGGTGTTCGCCTGCTTCGACCAGCCCGACCTCAAGAGCGTCTACACCTGGCACGCCACCGTCCCGGAGCACTGGCGGGTCGTGTCCAACATGCCGGTGGCGCGCGAGGAGCCGGCCGGCGAGGGGCTCAAGGCGGTCCACTTCACCTCCTCCGCGCGGATGAGCACCTACATCACCGCGCTCTGCGCCGGCCCGTACCACGAGGTGCGCGACAGCCACGACGGCATCGACCTGGGGGTCTACTGCCGGGCGTCGATGGCGCAGCACCTCGACGCCGACGACCTGTTCCTGGTCACCAAGCAGGGCTTCGACTTCTTCCACGAGCAGTTCGGGGTGCGCTACCCGCTGCCCAAGTACGACCAGCTCTGGGTGCCCGACTTCAACGCCGGGGCGATGGAGAACTTCGGCTGCGTCACGCACGCCGAGTCGCACTACATCTTCCGCTCCCAGGTCACCGACTTCGAGTACGAGCAGCGGGCCAACACGATCCTGCACGAGCTGGCCCACATGTGGTTCGGCGACCTGGTCACCATGCGCTGGTGGAACGACCTGTGGCTCAACGAGTCGTTCGCCGAGTGGGCCAGCCACTGGTGCAACGCCAACGCCACCCGGTTCTCCGACGCGTGGACGACGTTCCTGTCGATCCGCAAGAACTGGGGCTACCGGCAGGACCAGCTCTCCTCCACCCACCCGGTCTACTGCGAGATGCCGGACCTGGAGGCCGTCGAGGTCAACTTCGACGGCATCACGTACGCCAAGGGCGCGAGCGTGCTCAAGCAGCTCGTCGCGTACGTCGGCGAGGAGCCGTTCCTGGCCGGGCTGCGGGCCTACTTCGGCAAGCACGCCTGGGGCAACGCCACCTTCGACGACCTGTTGTCGGAGCTGGAGACGGCCTCCGGCCGGGAGCTGCGCAAGTTCGCCGCCCAGTGGCTGGAGACGGCGCAGGTCAACACGCTGCGCCCCGAGGTGACGATCGGCGCGGACGGCGCCTATGAGCGGGTCGTGGTGCGGCAGGAGGCCCCGTCGGGGCACCCGACGCTGCGCACGCACCGCATCGGCGTGGGCCTGTACGACCTGACCGACGGCCGGCTGGTCCGCCGCGACCGGGTCGAGGTCGACGTCACCGGCGAGTCGACCGAGCTGACCGACCTGGCCGGGGTGCGGGCCGCCGACGTGCTGCTGCTCAACGACGACGACCTGACGTACGCGAAGCTGCGCCTGGACGAGCGGTCGATGGCCACGGTGGTGCAGCACATCGCCGGGTTCGAGTCGTCGCTGTCGCGGGCGCTGTGCTGGATGGCGGCGTGGGACATGGTCCGCGACGCGGAGCTGTCGGCCCGCGACTACCTGGCGCTGGTGCTGGCCGGGCTGCCCGCCGAGACCGACATCAACCTGGTCACCGCCACCCTGCGGCAGTCCGTGGTCACCACCCTCAACCTGTACGCCGACCCGGCGTGGGCCCCGACGGGCTGGGCGGAGCTGGCCCGCGCCGCGAAGGCGACGCTGGCCACCGCCGAGCCGGGCAGCGGGCTCCAGCTCGCCTGGGCGCGCGCGTACGTGCAGGCGTCCCGCTCGGCGGAGGACCTGGCCGCCGTCCGGGGCTGGCTGGGCGGGGTGGACGTGCCCGAGGGGCTGGCCATCGACACCGAGCTGCGTTGGGTGATCCTCCAGTCGCTGGTGAGCAAGGGCGTGGGCGGGCCGGCGGAAATCGAGGCGGAGCTGGCCGGCGACCGCACCGCCAGCGGCGAGCGGGAGGCCGCGTACGCGCACGCGCTGGTGCCGACCGCCGAGAACAAGGCGGCCGTGTGGGCGCAGCTCACCGGCCCCGACGCGCTGCCGAACTGGCGCAACCGGGCGCTGTTGCAGGGCTTCGCCCCCGCCGTGCAGGCGGAGCTGGTCGCGCCGTACCGGGAGCGGTACTTCGAGGTGGTGGACCAGGTCTGGGCGCAGCGTGACAGCGAGCCGGCGCAGGAGTTCGTGCAGCTGGCGTACCCGACGCAGCAGGTCGCCGAGGACACGGTGGCCGCGACCGACGCGTGGCTGGCCGCCGCCGGCGACAAGCCGGCGTCGCTGCGGCGGCTGGTCGCCGAGGGCCGCGACGCCGTCGTGCGCGCGCTGAGGGCCCGCGAGCGCGACGCCCGCAGCGCCTGACACAACGTGGTACGCGGCCCGGGGCCGGCGGCGGACGCGAGTCCACCGCCGGCCCCGGGGCGTTTGGTGTGGCGTGAGGAGGTGGCCGCGATGGCACAGCCGGACGCGCTCGCCCCGCCGAACGCACGGACGCCCGGCCCGCTGTCGCGGACCGGGCGTCGCCGGGTGAGTGCTGCTCGCCGTGGGCTCCTGCTCGCCGTACGGGTGGTGAGAAGGGTGCCCTTCTCGACCGTATGCGTTAGGAAGGGGCCCTTCCTTACGCCCGGCCGGCGTGGCTGGCGAGCTGGTCGAGGCCGCTGATGATGCCGCCGGCCAGGTCGCCGCCGCCGAAGGCCGCGACCATGGAGAGCGCGGCGAGCTTCGCGTACGTGTCGGGGATGCGCTTGCGGGCGTGCCGCCCGGTGACGATCTCCAGCTGGCGCTGGTTGGGCGACACCGCGATCAGGACCGACCGGTCGGGCTCGGCGAGCTGGCGGTGCAGCCGCTGGGCGTGCGCGCGGATCGGCTCGTCGAGCCCGCCGACGTAGACCGAGAAGACCAGCCCGGTCCCCTGGTCGGCCAGGCGGAGCGCCTCGTCGATGCGCAGCAGCTGGCGGGTCGAGAACGGCCCGTCCAGCACCTCGGGCGGGGTGCCCGCCTCGGCCTGCTTCTCACCAACGGTCACTTGCGCCTCCGGTTCCACCAGCCGGCGCCTCGACGCCGGCCCGGTCAAGCTTGTGGCTGGTCAGCGCCGGCGCCTGCGCGCCCGCCGCCAGCGCGGTGCCGGCCGAGTCGGCCAGCTGCTCCGGACGGCCCAGGAACCAGACCGGAGTGAAGTCGAAGGGTCGACCCGGCCGGTAGCGCTTGGCGCCGCCACCGGAGGACCGGCCACCGGCGAACGCCAGCGCGGTGATCACCAGCACCACGGCCGCCGGGATGCCGACGAAGATCAGCAACGTCTCGGTAACAGACAATCCCAACGCCCCCAGGCGGAAAGAGAGACCAGGAACTTCCGGGTCGGTTGGACGATCATGACATCGGCTCGCCGACTCCGCTCGTATTCACGTTAGCGGAGCCCACGGCCCGCCAGACTGCGGGGTGGCGATCCCACCCGCCGCTGGCGTGCTCAAGCTGCGCGGCGACGCCGAGAAGGGTCGCGTCGGCGCCGAACCGGCCGGTGAGCAGAACCCCGACGGGCAACCCCTCGGCGGTGCGCCCCACCGGCAGCGAGACGGACGGTTCGCCCGTGACGTTGAACACGGCGCAGTACGGCGAGAACCGCCGCTGCAGGTCGAAGTCGCGCTCCGGGTCGCCGTCGGCGGTGAACCAGCCCACCGGGGCCTGCGGCGCGGCGAGGGTCGGACAGAGCAGCAGGTCACAGCCGGCGGTGCGGCGGGCGGCCCGGCGCACCTGCGCCTGGAGCTCGCCGAGGGTGCTCGTCAGGGCGCCGGCGGAGATCTCCGCGCCCCGGGACCGCAGGAGGCGGGTCAGCGGCAGCAGCCGGCTCTCCCGCTCGGGCGGGACGGGGGCGAGCGCCAGGACGTACCACACGATCTCGAACAGCGGCCACACCTCGGGGCCGAACGGCGCGGGGACGTCGACCACCTCGTGCCCGGCCTCGGTGAGCAGCGCGGCGGCGGTGTCGACGGCGGCCACGCAGTCGGGGTGGACGGGCTCCTCGGCGAGCATCGGGGCGGTGAACCGGCCGACCCGCAGCCGGCCGGGCGCGGCGCTGCGGGCCGCGCCGAGGTAGCCGCCGTCGGGCGCGGGCGGCGGCAGGTAGGGCTCGCCGGGCACCGGCACCGCCATGACGTCGAGCAGGGCGGCGACGTCGGCGACGGTGCGCCCCAGCGGCCCGTTGATCGGCAGCCCGAACGCGCCGAAGCCCACCGGCCCGCCCGGCACCGTGCCCCGGCTCGGCTTGTGGCCGACGAGGCCGCACAGCGAGGCGGGGATGCGCAGCGAGCCGCCGCCGTCGGAGCCCTGTGCGACGGGGACCAGCCCGGCGGCGACGGCCGCCGCCGCCCCGCCGCTGGACCCGCCGGCCGTGTAGGTCAGGTCCCACGGGTTGCGGGCCGGCGGCGCGACGAGGCCCTCGGAGTAGAGCGAGCAGCCCAGCTCGCTGGTGGTGGTCTTGCCGAGGCTGACCAGACCGGCGGCGCGGATCAGCCGGACCACGTCGGCGTCGAGCGGGGGCACCAGGTCGGCGAAGGCCGCCGAGCCGAACGTGGTGCGCACCCCGGCGGTGAGCGTCAGGTCCTTGATCGCGGTGGGCACGCCGTGCAGCGGGCCGCGCTCCTGCACGGGGGCGGCGTCGGCCGCCCGCGCCGCCTGCCGGGCCGCCTCGCCGGTGACGGTGACGAACGCGCCGACGGTGTCGCCGAGCGCGTCGACGCGGGCCAGGTGGTGCTCGACCAGGTCCACGCTGGAGCACTCGCCGCGCGCGATCGCGGCGCCCTGCTCCAGGGCGGTCAGGTCGTGCAGCTCGGCCACCCCGCCATCCTGCCCGACCCCGCCCCGCCCCGCCGCCCGACACGACCGAGCCGGTCAGGTCAGGCGCGGCGACCTGCCGAGGAAGCGCAGGGCGTTGGTGGAGAGGAGCTTGGCGCGCTGCCCGGCGGTGAGGAAGCCGGCCTCGCGGACCACCCGCCCCGCCGGCCGCTCCCCCAGCGGGTACGGGTAGTCGCTGCCGACCAGCACCCGGTCCTCCCCCATGGTGTCGACCAGCAGCCGCAGCGCCGCCGGGGCGAACACCACCGAGTCGACGCAGAACCGGTCGACGTAGGCGCTGGGCGGGGCGGCCGACGCGCCCCGGACCAGGTCGCCCCGGCGGTGCCAGGCGTTGTCGGCCCGGCCCAGCCAGAACGGGAAGCTGCCGCCGCCGTGGGCGAAGCAGATCCGCAGCGTCTCCGGCACCCGGTCGAACACCCCGCCGAGGATCATCGCCAGCACCGACAGGTGCGTCTCGGCGGGCATCCCGGTCAGCCAGCGGGCCATCCACCGGTCGAGCCGGGGGCCATCCGGCATGTCCCACGGGTGCACGAAGACCGGCGCGCCGACGTGCGCGCAGTGCTGGAGGAAGGCGACCACGCCCGCGTCGTCGAGGTCCCGGTCGCCGACATGGTTGCCGATCTCCACCCCGGCGTGCCCGGCCGCGAGGCAGCGGTCCAGCTCGGCGCAGGCCGCGTCCGGGTCCTGCAACGGCACCTGGCAGAACGGCACGAGCCGGTCGCCGCCGCCGGCCGTGACCTCCAGGGTCAGGTCGTTGAAGATCCGGGCGACCTTCGCCGCCTGGCCGGCGGGCCGGTCGTAGCCGAAGAAGACCGGCGTCGGCGACACCACCTGCACGTCGATCCCGTCGGCGGCCATGTCGGCCAGCCGGGTCGGCGCGTCCCAGCACTCGGCCCCGACCGGCCGGAACTCCGTCCCCCCCACCATGATCATGGCGGCCCGCTCGGAGTCGACCCGCAGCCAGGGCCAGCCGGACCCGCCGCACGCCGCGCCGAGGTCCGGCCACCCCTTCGGTACGACGTGCGTGTGCACGTCCACGACGGGCTGCCCCGCGGCGGGGCCGGATGCGGCTTGCCCGGGTGCGGCGGGGCTGGCTGTCATCAGCCCTTGCCCGGGTGCAGCGCGCCGCACTCGCCGCAGGTGCGGGCGGCCTCGTCGGCGTAGAACGCGCCGAACACCGGGGGCAGGTCGGCGGCGATGTCGCGGACCTGCAACTCCACCTCGTGCACCTTCGCGCCGCACTGCGGGCAGTACCACTGGAACTTCTCCAGCGTGCCCTCCTCGCGGACCCGCTCGACGACCACGCCGATCGAGCCGGGCTCGGGGCGCTGCGGCGAGTGCGGGGTGTCGCGCGGCAGCATCCACATCTGACCCTCGCGCACGTGCACCGTACGCGGCCCCTCGGGCGTCATCAGGTTGACGTGCATGTTGCCCTTGACCTGGTAGAAGAACTCCTCGTACGGGTCGACGTGGAAGTCGGTGCGCTGGTTGGGCCCGCCCACGACCATCACGATGAAGTCGTCGCCGCCGGGGAACATCTCCTTGTTGCCCACGGGCGGCTTCAGCAGGTGCTGGTTCTCGGCGATCCAGCCGGGAAAGCTGAACGGCTCGGCGATCTCACTCACGACTGCCCCTCCGAACTCACGACTGACCTCCCGACGGAAGAAGCGCCACGGCCTGCATCTCGATCAGCAGGTGCGGGTGCGGAAGCTGGTGCACGGCCACCGTGGTCCGGGTCGGCCCGTCCGCGTCGAAGAACTCCGCCCACACCTCGTTGTAGCCACCGAAGTCGTTCATGTTGACCAGGTAGGAGGTGACCTGCACCAGGTCGGCCAGGTCCGCGCCGACCGAGCGCAGCAGGTCCCGGAGGTTGCCGACGACGGCGCGGGTCTGCTCCCGGATGTCCAGGTCGGTGGTGCCGAACTCGTCCACGGCGACACCGGCGAACGTGTTGTCGGGCCGCCGCGACGACGTACCGGAGACAAAAACAAAGCCACCAGCCACCTTGACGTGCGGAAACGCCCCCCGCGGCACGGCCTTCCCGGCAACCACCCGAGCCCGCCCGCTCACCGGAAACCACCTCCCCGCGCCGCGGCGCCCGCGACGACCCGGACCACGAAGGGGTTCCGGGCAGCCCGACCCGCGCAGGGATCAAGCCTGACCGCCCGGAGCGGGTCGGGCTGCCCGGAACCCCCCACCGCACCCACCACGCCGCTCACGACGCCGTCCCGAGCGACGCCGCCCCGAGCGACGCCGCCCCGAGCGACGCCGCCCCGAGCGACGCCGCCCGCAGCGACGCGACGCCCAGCTTCTCGACGACGGCCCGCACGTGCGCGCCCGGCCGCAGCGGCACGGCGGCCGTCGCGGCCCCGGCGAGGAACACCCAGCCGGAGCGCAGCCGCACCCCGTGCCGGCCGGCGAGGCGCAGCCCCTCGTCCAGGGCCCGGCGCGGGTCGCCGAGGATCGCCGCGGTCGAGCCGACCTGCGCGATGCGCCCGTCGACCTCCAGCAGCACGCCGAGGTTGTCGAGCCCGTCGGGCACCGGCGACCACGGGCCGATCGCGAACGCGCCCGCCGAGGTGTTGTCGGCGATCACGTCCGGCAGGGAGAAGGCGAAGTTCGCGTACCGGGAGTCGATCAGCTCGATCGCCGGGGCCACGGCGCGCACCGCGTCGGCGAACGACCCGACGGGCTCGCCCGGCTCGGGCACCCGGTCCAGCAGGAACGCCACCTCCGGCTCGACCCGGGGGTGGATGAAGTCGGCCACGTCGACGGTGCCGCCGTCGGGCACCCGCATCACGTCGGTGAGCCGCCCCCAGATCACCTCGTCGACGCCGACCTGGGCCATCTTCGCGCGGCTGGTCAGCCCCATCTTCAGCCCGACGAGGCGCTCGCCCCGGTCGAGCCGGCGCTGCACGAGGGCGGCCTGCACCGCGTACGCGCCGTCGACGTCGAGGCCGGTCTCGGCGGCGAGCTGGCCGATGGCGGTGGCCGTGTCGGCCGCCTCGCCCAGCCTCGCGGCGATGCCGGCGGTGTCCACCCCGATCATGACTTCTCCTCGCTGAAGCAGGTCCGCACCGAGCCGAGGCCGGAGATCCGCGCCTCGTACGCCGCGCCGGGCGTCACCGGCACCATCGGGCCGAGCGCCCCGGAGAGCACCACGTCGCCGGCGCGCAGCGGGTCGCCGGCGCGGGCGAGGGTGCCGGCGAGCCAGCCGAGGGCGTGCAGCGGGTTGCCGAGGCACGCCGCGCCGGCGCCGACCGAGACGGGCTCCCCCGCCTGCTCCAGGACCATCCCGCACAGCCGCAGGTCCACGTCGGCGAGCCGGCGCGGCGCGGTGCCGAGCACGAACAGCCCGCTGGAGGCGTTGTCGGCGACGGTGTCCACGATGGAGATGTCCCAGCCGGCGACCCGCGAGTCGACGATCTCGATGGCCGGCAGCACGTGGTCGACGGCCCGCAGCAGGTCGACGGTGGTGGGCCGCCCGACGGTGAGGTCCGCGCCGAGCACGAACGCGATCTCCGCCTCCACCCGGGGCTGGAGCAGCCGCCCGATCGGCACCTCGTCGCCGTCGGCGACGGCCATCGCGTCGGTCAGCACGCCGAAGTCGGGCTCGTACACGCCGAAGGTGTCCTGCACGGCCCGGGAGGTCAGGCCGATCTTCGCGCCGACCCGGCGCTCGCCCCGGCCGTGCCAGGCCCGCGCCTGGCGCTGCTGCACGAGGTACGCCGACGCGACGTCCCCCTCGGGCAGCAGCCGGCCGCGCAGCGGCGGGCAGGGTTTGCCACTCGCCCGGGCCTCGGTCAGCTCCCGGGCGGCGGCTTCGATGTCGACGGTCATGTCAGGTCCACGCAGACGTTGGTGAGTTCGGAGTAGAAGTCGAGGGAGTGCACGCCGCCCTCGCGGCCGATGCCGGACGCCTTGACCCCGCCGAACGGGGTGCGCAGGTCCCGCAGGAACCAGGTGTTGACCCAGACGATGCCGGCGTCGAGGCGGGCACCGGCCCGGTGCGCCCGGCCCACGTCCCGCGTCCACACGGTCGCGGCGAGGCCGTACTCGGTGCCGTTGGCCAGCGCGTACGCCTCCTCCTCGGTGTCGAACGGGGCGACGTGCACCACCGGGCCGAAGATCTCCTCGCGGTTGGTGCGGGCGTCGGGGCCGAGGCCGGTGAGCACGGTGGGCCGCACGTACGCGCCGCCGTCGCGGGCGTCGCCGAAGGCGGGCGTGCCGCCGCCGGCCCGGAACTCGGCCCCCTCGGCGCGGGCCAGGTCGTGGTAGCCGAGCACCTTGTCCCGGTGCTGGCGGGAGATCAGCGGCATGTTGACGGTGGCCTCGTCGGCGGGCCACCCGTACGCGAGCGCGTCGGCCGCCTTCGCCAGCCGCCCGACGAACTCGTCGAACACGGGCCGCTGCACGTAGATCCGCTCGGTGCACAGGCACACCTGGCCGCCGTTGGTGAAGCTGGACCGCACCGACCCGGCGACGGCGGAGTCGAGGTCGGCGTCGGCGAAGACCAGGCCGGCGTTCTTGCCGCCCAGCTCGAACGAGACGGCCTTCACCCCGTCGGCGGCGGCCCGCATGATCGCCCCGCCGGTGGCGGACTCGCCGGTGAAGGTGATCGCGTCGACGCCGGGGTGGCGGGTGAGGAACTCGCCGGCCGAGTCGGGGCCGAAGCCGTGCACCAGGTTGAACACCCCGGCGGGCACCCCGGCGGCGGCCAGCACCTCGGCGAGCAGGGTCGCCGAGGCGGGGGTCTCCTCGCTGGGCTTGACCACCACGGCGTTGCCGCAGGCCAGGGCCGGGGCGACCTTCCAGGTGAGCAGCAGCAGCGGCAGGTTCCACGGCACGATCACGGCGACGACGCCGACGGGCTTGCGCACGGCGTAGTTCAACGCCCGCCCGCCGGTGGGGGTGACGGTGGTGAACGACTCCGTCGGTGCGGTCGCCACGATCTCGGCGAACGCCCGGAAGTTGGCCGCGCCCCGGGGCACGTCCAGCGTGCGGGCCTGGCTGATCGACTTGCCGGTGTCGGCGACCTCGGCGGTGACCAGGTCGGCGAAGCGGCGTTCCAGCTCGTCGGCGACGCGGCGCAGCACCTCGGCGCGGTCCCGCTCCCCCAGCCGGCCCCACGGCCCGCGCAGCGCCGCCCGGGCGGCGGCCACCGCGTCGTCGACCGTCGACCGGTCGGCCTCGGCCACCTCGAAGACCGGCTCCCCGGTGACGGGGCTGCGCTTGGTGAACCGCCGGCCCGCGTCGACGAACTCCCCGCCGACGAAGTGCCGCAGCAGCGGCGGCCCGCCGACCGCCCGCCCGGCCATCAGGCCCGGATCCCACGTCACGCTCACCGCCGCCCCCTGTTCCACGCCGCGCCGACCGCGCCGGCCAGCAGCGCCGCCGTGCCGGCGGCCACCGCCCCGAGCGCCGCCTGCTGGCGACGCACCCGCCGCCGCACCCGCGCGTACGGGGTGGTGGAGAAGGACACCAGCTCGTACTGGGAGACGTACCGCCCGGGCAGGGCCCGTTCCAGCGCGTGGTCGAGGCGGCGGCGGGCCTGGAAGACCGGGGAGGCCACCTTGTCGCGCATCTCCACGAAGTTGGCCAGCGCCATCCGGGCGATCGCCTCGGCGTCGTCCTGCCGCCGCGCCTGGAACAGCGGCAGCGCCGCCGCCCAGTCGTCGGCGCACTCGTCGAGGCAGCGGTCCAGCGCCACCACGTCCTCGAACGCGCAGTTCGCGCCCTGGCCGTAGAACGGCACGATGGCGTGCGCGGCGTCGCCGAGCAGCCCCACCCGCCCGCCCGCCTGCCAGGGGGCGCAGCGGACGGTGCCGAGCACGCCGACCGGGTTGTGCTGGTAGTCGTCGACGAGGTTGGGGGCCAGCGGCGGCAGGTCCGGGTAGTGGGTGGCGAAGTGCCGCTCGATCGCCGCCGGGCTGGTCAGCGAGGCGAAGCTCGCCGTGCCGTGGGTGGGCCAGAACAGCGTGCAGGTGAACGAGCGGTCCGGGTTGGGCAGGGCGATCATCATCGACGTGCCGCGCGGCCAGATGTGCAGGGCCGCCGGGTCGAGGGCGAACTCCCCGCCGACCGGCGGGATCGTCAGCTCCTTGTAGCCGTAGTCGAGGAAGTCGAGGCTCTCTTCCAGCACCCCGTACGCGAGGAGTTGCCCGCGCACGGCGGAGCCGGCCCCGTCGGCGCCGAGGACGACCGGCGCGGCGGCCGTGGTCTTGCCCTGCGGGGTCTCGAAGGTCATCTCGCCGGTGGCCGGGTCGAGGCCGACGAGCCGGTGGTCGAACGCGACCCGCACCCCGGGCAGCGCGGTGGCGGCGGTGAGCAGGGCGTTGTTGAGCGCGCCCCGGCTGATCGAGTTGATCGCCCGGTCCCCGGTGGCGCTGTAGGACTGGAACGCCGGCTCACCGACCACGGGGTGGATCATGCGCCCGCGCATCGGCAGCGCGTCGGCAAGCACCTGCTCGGCGAGGCCGACGCGGCGCAGCGCGTCGAGCCCGCGCTCGGACAGCGCCAGGTTGATCGACCGGCCCCGCTCGACGCGGCCGGTGCGCGGGTCCGGCCGCCGCTCGTAGAGGGCCACCCGGTAGCCGCGCCGGGCCAGGAAGCAAGCCAGCAGGCAGCCGGCCAGCCCGGCCCCGACGACGGCGATCTCCTCGCGTTCGGGGTTCATGGGGTCACCTCCGCGACCGTCGCGGCCAGCGCGTCGGCGACCCGCCAGCAGTCGTGGTACGTCGAGTAGAGCGGCACCGGGGCGAACCGGACGACGTCCGGCTCCCGGGCGTCGGCGATCACCCCGTGCTCGTGGCGCAGCCGCTTGGTCAGCTCCCCGGCGCTGCCCGCGCCGACGCGCACGGAGAGCTGGCAGCCCCGGCGGGCCGGGTCGCGCGGGGTGACCACGGCCAGCGGGCGGGTCGCGGTGACGTCGTCGAGCAGCCGCTCCAGGTAGCCGGTGAGCCGCACGCTGCGCTCCCGCAGCGCCGGCATGCCGATCGAGTCGAACAGCTCCAGCGAGGTGCGCACCGGGCCCATGGCGAGGATCGGCGGGTTGGACACCTGCCACGCCTCGACGGTGGCCGGCGGCCGGGAGGTGGGGGTCATCTCGAACCGGGTGGCCGCCTCGGTGCTCCACCAGCCCTCGAAGCGGGGCAGGTCGGCCCGGCCATGGTGCCGCTCGTGGACGAAGACGCCGGCCGGCGCGCCCGGGCCGGAGTTGAGGTACTTGTAGGAGCACCAGGCGGCGAAGTCGACGTCCCAGTCGTGCAGCGCGAGCGGCACGTTGCCGGCGGCGTGCGCCAGGTCCCAGCCGACGACCGCACCGGCGGCCCGGCCGGCGGCGGTGATCGCCGGGATGTCCAGCAGCTCGCCGGTGAGGTAGTTGACCCCGCCGAGCAGCACCAGCGCGATCGCGTCGCCCTCGGCGGCGAGCAGGTCGGTCACGTCGGCGGTGCGCAGGGCGTCCTCGCCGGGGCGCGGGCGCAGCCGCAGCACGGTGGCGTCGGGGTCGAGGCCGTGGAAGCGGGCCTGGCTGCGCACCGCGTAGCTGTCCGACGGGAAGGCGGCGTCCTCGATGACGATGCGGGTGCGCCGCCCGGCCGGCCGGTAGAAGCTGACCATCAGCAGGTGCAGGTCGACGGTCAGGGAGTTCATCACCACGGCCTCGGTGGGCCGCGCGCCGACCAGTCGGGCGACGGGCCCGGTCAACAGCTCGTGGTACGGCAGCCAGGGCCGCTGCCCCTCCAGGTGCCCCTCGACGCCGAGCCGACCCCACGCGTCCAGGTCGGCCAGCAGCTCGGCGCGAGTGGCCCGGGGTTGCAGGCCGAGCGAGTTGCCGGCCAGGTACGCGGCCTCCGGGTAGCGCCCGCCGTCGGCCGGCGGCACGTGGAACAGGTGCCGGTGCCCGGGGTCGGCCTTGTCGAGGCGGTGCGCCTCGCTCTCCGCGGCGGTCATCGTGTCCTCCCCGCTCACATCGCCGTCCGGGCCGACCACAGCTCGGGGAAGACCACCCGGGACATGCTGCGCTGCAGCCAGGCCAGGCCGGCGGAGCCGCCGCTGCCGACCTTCGCGCCCATGGTGCGCTGGACCGCCTTGACGTGGTTCCACCGCCAGTCGCCGAACTGCTCGGCCACCTCGGCCAGCGCCTCGCCGAGCAGCCGCAGCTCGTCGCCCGGCCCGCTCGCGCCGGCGTCCCCGCCGGCCTCCGCGTCGCCGGCTCCCCCGCCAGCCGCTTTCCCGCCGGCCGCTTCCTCGCCGGCTGCTTTCCCGCCGGCCGCTTCCTCGCCGGCTGCTTCCTCGTCGTCGTAGATCGCCACCCAGGCGGCCTCCACCGCCGGGTGCGGCCGGTGCTCCTCGGCGACGTCGCGCCCCAGCACCTCGGCCGGCACGGCGAAGCCGCGCCGGGCCAGCAGGGCGACCACGTCGTCCCACAGGCTCGGGGCGGCGAGCGTGGCGCGCAGCTCGGCGTGCACCTCGGCCTGCCGGCGGAACGGCCGGATCAGGGCCGCGTCGCGCAGGCCGAGCGTGAACTCCAGGTGCCGGTACATCGCCGACTGGAAGCCCGAGCCCTCGCCGAGCAGGTCGCGGAACCGGTTGAAGTCGGCCGGGGTCATCCAGCGCAGCCCCTTCCAGGCCGCGTTGAGCCCCTCCAGGTGCAGCGCCGCGCGGCGCAGCGGGGGCAGGGCGGCGCGCACCCGGTCGGCGCGCAGGCAGCGCTGGGCCTCGCGCAGCTCGTGGCGGGTCAGCCCGAAGTACAGCTCCATGATCTGGCTGACCATCAGGAAGGACATCTCGCCCGGGTCGTCGCTCAGCGGCTGCTGCAACCGGTGCAGGGTGCTGGCGTGCACGTACGCGTCGTAGGGCACCCGGTCGGCGAAGTCCAGGGTCGGTTCGCCGCCGTTACGGGCCGCCCGGGCCGCCCGCTGCCGCGGGGTCGCCGGGCGGACGGCCACGGCCGGTGCGGGCACCCGCAGGTCCGTCTGCTCCACCTGTCGTCTCCTCCATGAGCCGGGTAGCGTCATGGTGCCCCGGTCGACGGGCCGAACGGAATGCCGATTCGACGGCACTGCCCGCCTTCGACCTGCGAAGCCAAAGGCGAAACCCCCATCCACCTTTCGGAGAGGAAGGCCACCCGTGGACGACATGGACTGGGCGCTGCTGCGGGAACTCCAGGCCGACGCCCGGCTCTCGTACAGCGAGTTGTCCCGCCGGGTGCACCTGTCGCCGCCGGCCGTGGCCGAACGGGTCCGCCGGCTGGAGGAGTCGGGGGTGATCACCGGCTACCACGCCCACGTCGACCTGGCCCGCGCCGGCCGCACGGTGGTCGCCCTGATCCGGATGTCCTGCTATGGGTCGCGCTGCATCCTCAACGACCCGGACGTGCCGGGCTGGCCGGAGATCATGGAGATCCACCGGATCACCGGCGACGCGTGCAGCGTGCTGCGGGTCGCGGCCGGCTCGATCGGGGACTTCGAACGGGTGATCGACCGGCTCGCACCGTACGGCCAGCCGTCGAGCACGATGGTCCTCTCCACCCCCCTGGCCTGGCACCCCGTCACCCGCCTGTAAGGAAGGGCACCTTGTTAACGCTTTCTGTATAGGAAGGGCCCCCTCCTAACACCTGCCGACCCGCCGCGCCGACCGGTGCCGGCGGGGGTTTGCCCCCACGTCAGGGGGAATGCAGGGCGGACTTGTCCCGGGGAGGATTCCGGTGCCTCGGCACCGGGAGGGGGGAACAATGCGGGGGCTCACCGCGTCACAGCGTGCCCGTCCGGCCAGGTGCGCCGCACCGGCCGCCACGACCCGTCGTCCGGCCACGGAGGCCACACCCGCCCCAGCCCGTCCGATCGGGCGCGCCGCGCGCGCCGCACTGACCGTACGGGCCGTGCTGACCGTGCTCGGCGTGATCGGGGCGTTCGTCCTGGTCGCCGGCGCGCCGGCGCGGGCCGGGGAGAACACCTTCGTCGAGGTCACCCCGAACAGCGCGCAGGCCGGCACCCGGGTCAACATCCGGGCGAGCTGCGACAACGACAACAACCGCCAGGCGGACGTGCAGTCCGACGCGTTCGGGCGGGTCATGCTCCGGCCGAACAACGGCTTCCTGACCGGGGCGGTCACCATCCCCGGCAACAAGCAGGCCGGCGACTACTCCGTCGAGCTGCGCTGCGCCAACGGCGGCACCGCGACCACCACCCTCACCGTGCTGAACATGACGCAGCCGAGCAAGGGCCCGAACACCGGTGCCGGCGGCACGGCCGGCGAGGGCCGGGGCACGGGCTCGCTGCTGCTGGTCGGCGGCCTGGTGGCGGCGGCCGTCGCGGCCGGTTTCGGTGCCTTCGGCTCCCGCCGGCAGACCGGGACGCGGTCCTGACCGGGAGCCGTCATGGCCCGACGTACCCGCGCCGACGCCGCGGCCCGACGCGAGCGCGACCGGCGGGACCGCGACCGGCGAACCCCGCGCAGGCCGGTCCGGGCCGCAGCCCGGCGCGTGGCCCGGGGTTGCGGGCGGTTCGCCCGGGTGGCCCGGCAGGCGTTCTCGGCCAGCGTCACCACCGTCGGTCCGCCGGGCCGCGCCGGGACACCCGGCGGCACCGGGCCCGTCGGCGTGGGGGCCCGATCCGGTACGGCCGCCCGGCGGTGGCAGCGGGCGGTCCGCCGGGGCCCGGGGTTCCCGGTGCTGTTCGTCGCCACCCTGATGGTGCTGATCGTGGCGATGCTCGGCGTCCAACGGGTGACGGGGCACAGCCTCCTGCCGGACCGCTTCATCGCCGGGCTGCGGCCCCCGCCCAAGAAGTTCCCGGTGCTGCCGGCCAGCCGGCCGGTGGGCATCGCGAGCGCGCCGATCGGCCTCGACGCCCCGGTGCACGACGTGGGCATCGCCGCGGACGGCAGCATCGGGGTGCCGGACGCCGACCGCGCCCAGGAGGCCGGCTGGTACGACCAGGGCCCGACCCCCGGCCAGTACGGTCCGGCGGTGATCGTCGGTCACGTCGACACCCGCACCGGGCCGGCGGTCTTCCACGAGCTGAAGGAGCTGCGCTCCGGCGACCGGGTCGAGGTGCGCCGGGCCGACCGCTCCGTGGCGGTCTTCGAGGTCGACGAGGTGCGCCGCTACGCCAAGGCCCGGCTGCCGGTGGACGAGGTCTACGGCGACTTCAGCCGGCCGGGGCTGCGCCTGATCACCTGCGGCGGTGCGTGGGTCGGCGGCGAGACGGGGTACGCCGACAACGTGGTGGTGTACGCGTCCCTGGTGAAGGCCCGCACCACGTGACGGGCACCGCGCCGGGGGCGGGCGCGCGAGCGCGCGGGTGGCTCAGGCCGCCGCCTCGGTCTCGGCCTCGCGCAGGTCGAGCCAGTCCGCCCAGCGCGGATCGGGGGCCCGGTGCCCGAGCACCCGCCAGGCCGTCCCCTTCGGCACGGCGGGCGGCGCGTGCAGCCGCCAGCCCAGCTCGGCCGGGGTCTTGTCGCCCTTGGTGTGGTTGCACCGGGCGCAGGCGGCCACCACGTTCTCCCAGGCGTGCCGGCCGCCCCGGCTGCGCGGGAACACGTGGTCGATGGTCTCGGCGGGGCCCCGGCAGTAGGCGCAGCGCCAGCCGTCCCGGGCGAAGATCGCCCGCCGGGAGAGCCCGACGTGGGCGCGGTAGGGCACCCGCACGAACCGGGTGAGCCGGACCACCGAGGGCACCGGGAGCGCGTCGCGGGCGCTGTGCAGGATGCCCTCGCCGTCGGCGACGCAGACGGCCTTGGCGGAGAGCACGAGGATGGCGGCGCGGCGCACCGACACGACACACAGCGGCTCGTAGGTGGCGTTGAGAACCAGCGCGCCGGAGCCCACCGTGGGTCGTATGTCAGGCATCGAGCTCACCCTCCCGGTCCAGCCGCTCCCACCGCTGGCACGCCGGGCGTGCCCCGCGCAGGGCGGAACGACGCCGGCGTCGGCGGGATCACCGACGTCCGTTGCGCCAATCGTCCCTGATAAGGCCCCGGATTGCACGTACTAATCCGGGTCCCTGGTGGAAGCATTCCGCGGCTGTGTCAAGATGACCGGTTCCGCACGGTCCGCTCCGGGGTGCGCGCCCCGCTGCCGCCCGGTCGCGGGCCGTGGGGTACGAAAGCAGGGTGAGCGCCCCCAGCCTGTTTCTCGCCGCCCTTCCCGCCGCCGCGGCCGTCGCCGTGGCCCCCGGAGCCTCCCCGGATCCGTCGCCGAGCGCGGACTGCCAGGGCAGCGCCTCCTGCGAGTGGCTGTACGAGACGAGCGGCTCGGCCTGGTTCGCGGAGGGCAGCTACTGGATCCTGCTCAAGCCGCTGCGGGTGCTGCTGATCCTCGCGCTGGCCTTCCTCGCCCGGTGGGCGCTGCACCGGATGCTCAAGCGGCTGGTCCGGACCACCGCCGACGGGGTGCCCACGCTGCTGCGCCCGCTGCGCGAGCGGGTGCCGACCGCCGCCCACGAGCCCGGTGAGTTCATCCCCGAGCGGCGGCGGCAGCGGGCCGAGGCCATCGGCTCGGTGCTGCGCAGCATGGTCACGGCGTTCGTCTTCGGCATCGCGCTGCTGATGATCCTTCGGGAGTTCAACTTCGACCTGGCGCCGCTGCTGGCCAGCGCGGGCATCGCCGGCGTGGCGCTCGGCTTCGGCGCGCAGAGTCTGGTCAAGGACCTGATCGCCGGCCTGTTCATGTTGGTCGAGGACCAGTACGGCGTGGGCGACACGGTGGACCTGGGCGAGGCGACGGGCGTGGTGGAGTCGGTCGGCCTGCGGGTGACGACGGTCCGCGACGGCCGGGGCGTGCTCTGGTACATCCGCAACGGCGAGATCGTCCGGGTGGGCAACAAGAGCCAGGGGTGGGCGCTGGTCGTGGTGGACCTGCCGATCGGGTTCGCGGGCACCGAGGAGGCGACGGCGGTGCTGCGCACGGCCGCCGCGTCGGTGGCCCTGGACCCGGAGCTGGCCCCGGAGATCGTGGAGCAGCCGGACGTGCTGGGCGTCGAGCAGATGACGGTGGACGGCGCGGTGATCCGTACGGTCGTGAAGACCACCGCGGACGGGCAGTTCGCGGTGGGCCGGGAGCTGCGCCGGCGGCTCGCCGAGGCGCTGGAGAACTCGGGCATCACCGCCAGGATCGCCGCCGCCCGCCTCTACCCGGGCGTCCCCCTGCGCGCCCCGGACGACACGGCGACCGGCCAGGGCGGGGCCACCTGATCCGGCTCCGCCGCCACCTGATCACACTGTGCCGCCGCTGCCCCCGCAGCCGGCCCCAGCACCGCCCCAGCCACCGAGAACCGTCGATGACCTGCGGTTTTGTTGACCGAGAATACAGGGGTCGCGGACCGCGCGGCCCCTCGGGTATCGTCCGTTCGTTCAGTCGGAGATGCGACGATCAATCCGTTCGCCCTAGCTAGTTGTCAGACGATCGGGCAGAATCCGGTACGCACGCCACCTGCCGGAGCGTGATCACGTCTCGCTGATCCGTAGATCTGACGACGGTTCCCGGTCAGGCCATCACGAGTGGCCCACCGTGGGAACGATGGAGGCCACGGTGTCCGACGAGCGACCCTCCCAGGAAGGGCCGGCCACCTTCCGCGAGGTGTTCGCCCAGCGGGAGTACAGGGCGGTCTTCACCGCCAGCGCGCTCTCCTGGATCGGCGACTTCATCGCCAAGGCCGCTGTCACGGTGCTGGTCTACCGCGAGACGCAGTCCGTGGCCTATTCGGCCGCCGCGTTCGCGGTCAGCTTCCTGCCCTGGTTGATCGGCGGCCCGATGCTGGCCACGCTGGCCGAGCGCTACCGCTACCGCTCGGTGATGGTGGCGTGCGACCTGATCCGCATGGCCCTGATGGTGCTGGTCGCCGTCCCGGGCAACGAGCCGTGGCTGATCCTCTGCCTGCTCTTCGCGACCACCCTGGCCAACCCGCCCAGCCAGGCCGCCCGGTCCGCGCTGATGCCGCTCATCCTGACCGGCGACCGGCTGGTGGTCGGGCTCTCGCTCAACAGCAGCACCGGCCAGGCCGCCCAGGTGCTCGGCTATCTCATCGGCGCGGCCCTCGCCGCGTTCGACCCGACCCTCGCCCTGCTGGTCAACGCGGCCACGTTCGCCCTCTCGGCGGCCCTGGTCCGCTTCGGCGTCCAGGACCGGCCGCCGGCGATGACCAGCGCCCACCGCAGCCATCTGCTGCGGGAGACCGGCGACGGCTTCCGGATCGTCTTCGGCACGCCGGTGCTGCGGGCGATCGCCCTGCTGGTCTTCAGCGCCATGCTCTTCTCCATCGTGCCGGAGGGGCTGGCCGCCGCCTGGGCCCGCGAGGGCGTCGACGACGGCATGGACAGCGGCGCCGCCCAGGCCGTGATCATGGCCGCCAACCCGGTCGGCTTCATCCTGGGCGGGCTGCTGGTCAGCCGGGCGGTCGCCCCGGCCCGCCGGCTCGTGCTGATCCGGCCGCTGGCGGTGCTCGCCCCGCTCGTCCTGGTGCCGTCGCTGCTCGACCCGCCGCCGCTGGTGGTGGCGCTGCTCGCCGGCCTGTGCGGCTTCGCGGTCGCCGGGCTGCTCCCGGTCGCCAACGGCCTCTTCGTCCGCGCGCTGCCCAGCGGCTACCGGGCCCGGGCGTTCGGCGTGATGGCCACCGGGGTCCAGGTGATCCAGGGCCTCGCGGTGCTGGTCACCGGCCTGCTCGCCGAGCGCTTCCCGATCCCGGTGGTGGTCGGGGGGTGGAGCGCGGCCGGCGTGCTGCTGATGCTGCTCACCGCCGCGGCGTGGCCGACGCGGGCGGCGATCGACGCGGCGGTCGAGGCCGCCGGCAACGCCGGCGCGCCGGCCCCGGCCGGGGGTGGCGAGCCCCGGCCCGCCGCACCGGGCGACCGGCGCGAGGGGGGCACGCCGGGCGAGCGCGGCCGGGCCAGCCAGGCGGTGAGCTGAGCCACCCCGCGGCCCGCCCCGGTCCCCGCTGTGACGAGGTCGGCAGCGCCCCGGCCGGTACGCCCCCGCCGGTTCCGGCCGCGCCTGGCAGGATGGAACGGTGAATCCCACCGGTGAGTCCGAGCGTGCCGTGACCCTGTTCGAAGCGGTCGGCGGCGAACCCACCTTCCGCAAGCTGGTGGACGAGTTCTATGCCGGCGTCGCCACCGATCCGCTGCTGCGGCCGATGTATCCGGAGGAGGATCTGGGCCCCGCCGCGGACCGGCTGACGCTGTTCCTCATGCAGTACTGGGGCGGCCCCAACACCTACTCCGCGCAGCGGGGGCACCCCCGGCTGCGGATGCGGCACGCCCCGTTCCGGATCGGCGCGGCCGAGCGCGACGCCTGGCTGCACCACATGCGACGGGCCGTGGACCGGCTGGATCTGCCGCCGGAGATCGCCACCGCGCTCTGGGACTATCTGGAGCGGGCCGCCTACTTCATGGTGAACGTCATGGAGGACCCGGCCGGGCCGGCCTGACGCGGTCCCGCCCGGGTCGCCGGCGGCGGCCCGGGCGGGACCGTACGGGTCAGAGCAGGGCGCCCTCGTCGTGCAGCCAGTCCACGAAGGTGGTGGCCACCGCGGCGCCGCAGTCGAGCATCTCCACCAGCAGCGCGTCGTGCGCCCCGGCGCCGAGCGGCACCTGGAGCTCCGCGTAGATGGGCAACTGCCCCCGCTCGGTGGGGTCACCGATGTATGCCTTGCAGAACCGTCGGGTGTGGTTCCACTCGTTGACCACCCGGTAGGCCCGGTCGGCCCAGTCCGGTGGGACGGTGGCGTGCGGGCGGGCCCGCATCACCAGGATCTCGTCCTCGGGACCCTCCAGGGTGACCAGCACCGCGTGCCGCTCCCACATGGCCAGTAGGTTGCCGTCGCCGTCGGCCAGGTAGCGCACGTCCAGCAGGTCGAGCGCGTCGCAGACCCGGCGAAGGGTGACCGGCTCGACGGTGGCCGACATGTCGGCGATCATCGGCCGATCGACGGACGGGCAGTCGTCGCCCGGTTGACGTGGGGCCGGTGGACCGACCCGGACGGTGCTGTCCACTGTGATCCCGCTTCGAGTTTCCGGTTCGCCGCCAACGGCGGGACCGGGGCGCCATGACCACCACGGCATCGCTCGCGCACCTCACTCCCCAGCGGATCCAGCCGCCTACGGTGCGTTGGATCCGAGGATGGACGGTACCCGGACAGCCGGGTTGTGGCATCCCCCCAACGACAGCCCCGGGCCAGAAGAATGACCACCGGTCATACTTTCGGATGACCCCCGAGCGGCGTAACGGCTAGATCCGCGACCTTCTGCGACCACACGGCTCCGTATGGTCCCACCAGACCGACCCATCGGCCGGCCGTTCTCACCTGAACGTCACCGCCTGCGGGCCCCGCACCGGGGCCGGCGGCGGCGCTGCCGGGGCGGCCCAGGAAGCCCATCCGCACCAGCCCCTGGACCAGCCGCTGGGCGATCTCGACGGGGGGCCCGGGCGGATCGTCCGGGGTCACCACCACCGCGACGTGGTCGAGCAGGGCGTCCCGCAGCGCCCGCTGCCCCACCGCCCGGCCGGCCACCCCGTGCGCGGCGGCCTCCCGCAGCGTGCCGGCCGCCGCCTCGGCGATCCGCCACAGTTCCCCGGCCGGCAGCAGCTCCACCGACCGGCTCACCGGCGGCGGCAGCGGCCAGCGCCACTGCGCGTCCCGCCGCACGGGCAGGCCGCCCGCGCCGGACGACAGCGCGGCCAGCAGCTCCCGGGCGGCCACCGTGACGTCGCCGCGCCCCGCCCCGGCCACCGTCCGGACGGCCAGCACGCCCCACGGCAGCCGGGCCCAGAGCGCCGTCCGGCCGCCCGCCGCGCCCGGCTCGCCCACCGGCGGGGCCGGGCGCAGCCGGACCGGCGCGGCCGGGTCGAGCCGGACCAGCCGGGCCAGGAACGCGCCCGCGTCGGCCACCCCGGTCAGCCCGTGCCCGCCGGCCGGGCCGGGATCCGTGCCGGCCGGGCCGGGCCGCTGCGGACGCGCCGGGGCGTCGCTCACACCGGCCTCCCGGCCGGGCCGCCGGGGGCGTACGACAACAGGAAGGCCCGCTCCTCGTCGGTGACCCGCCGGGGCCGCTGGGCGACCAGGTCGAACGGGACCAGCACCGAGCGGGCGGTGCTGGCGAGGGTGTCGCCGTCGTACAGCTCGTAGGCGACGGTGAACCGGGCGGCCCGGATCTCCTCCACCCACAGCTCGATCCGGACGGTCGGGGCGGCCTCGGCCGTGGCCCGGCCGAGCGCGTAGTCGACCGGGCGCAGGTAGTCGACCTCGTGCCGGCGGATGACGACGCCGTCGGCGAACGAGCCGACCCCCCACGCCTTGCCGCCGGCGAACATCAACGCCACCCGGGCCTCCTCGTAGAGGGTGAGGAAGCGCGAGTTGTTGACGTGGCCGTACGCGTCCAGGTCGGACCAGCGCAGGGTGCAGTGGTAGACGAAGCGGTCCGCCATGCTCAGTCGCGGGTGAGCTTGCGGTAGGTGACCCGGTGCGGGCGGGCCGCCTCCGCGCCGAGCCGGTCGACCTTGTTCTTCTCGTACGCCTCGAAGTTGCCCTCGAACCAGAACCACTTCGCCGGGTTCTCGTCGTCGCCCTCCCAGGCCAGGATGTGCGTGGCGACCCGGTCGAGGAACATCCGGTCGTGGGAGATGACCACGGCGCAGCCGGGGAACTCCAGCAGGGCGTTCTCCAGGCTGGAGAGGGTCTCGACGTCGAGGTCGTTGGTCGGCTCGTCGAGCAGGATGACGTTGCCGCCGATCTTGAGCGTCAGCGCCAGGTTGAGCCGGTTGCGCTCGCCGCCGGAGAGCACCTTGGTCGGCTTCTGCTGGTCGGGCCCCTTGAACCCGAACGCCGCGATGTACGCCCGCGACGGCATCTCGACCTTGCCGACCATGAGGTGGTCCAGCCCGTCGGAGACGACCTCCCAGACCGTCTTGTCGCCGGCCAGGCCCTGCCGGTTCTGGTCGACGTACGACAGCGAGACCGTGGGGCCGACCTTGACCTCGCCGCCGGTGGGCTGCTCCAGCCCGACGATGGTCTTGAACAGGGTGGTCTTGCCGACGCCGTTGGGGCCGATGATGCCGACGATGCCGTTGCGCGGCAGCGAGAACGACAGGTTGTCGATCAGCACCCGGTCGCCGAACGCCTTGGTCAGGTTGTGCGCCTCGATGACGGTGCTGCCCAGGCGCGGGCCCGGCGGGATCTGGATCTCCTCGAAGTCCAGCTTCCGGGTCTTCTCCGCCTCGGCGGCCATCTCGTCGTAGCGGTCGAGGCGGGCCTTCGACTTGGTCTGCCGCGCCTTGGCGTTGGAGCGGACCCACTCCAGCTCCTCGGAGAGGCGCTTCTTCATCTTGGCGTCGCGCCGGCCCTCGACGGAGAGCCGGGCGGCCTTCTTCTCCAGGTAGGTGGAGTAGTTGCCCTCGTACCCGATGGCCCGGCCCCGGTCCAGCTCCAGGATCCAGCCGGCGACGTTGTCGAGGAAGTACCGGTCGTGGGTGATGGCCAGGACGGTGCCGGCGTACTTGGCCAGGTGCTGCTCCAGCCACTGCACGCTCTCGGCGTCCAGGTGGTTGGTGGGCTCGTCGAGCAGCAGCAGGTCGGGGGCCTCCAGCAGCAGCTTGCACAGCGCCACCCGGCGGCGCTCGCCGCCGGAGAGCTGGGTCACGTCGGCGTCCGGCGGCGGGCAGCGCAGCGCGTCCATGGCCAGTTCGAGCTTGGAGTCGATGTCCCAGGCGTCGGCGGTGTCCAGCTCCTCCTGGAGCCTGCCCATCTCCTCCATCAGCTCGTCGGAGTAGTCCGTCGCCATCTGCTCGGCGATCTTGTTGAACCGCTCCAGCTTCGACTTGATCTCGGCGACCGCCTCCTCGACGTTGCCGAGGACGGTCTTGGCGTCGTTGAGTGGCGGCTCCTGGGCGAGCAGGCCGACGGTGTAGCCGGGCATGAGCCGGGCCTCGCCGTTGCTCGGCCGGTCGAGCCCTGCCATGATCTTGAGGAGGCTGGACTTACCGGCACCGTTCGGACCGACCACACCGATCTTGGCCCCCGGCAGGAAGTTCAGCGTCACGTTGTCCAGCACGACCTTGTCGCCGTGCGCCTTGCGCGCCTTTTCCAGGACGTAGATGAACTGGGCCACGGTGCGGGCTACCTCCGTCGATTGGTGGTCTCACGTTCGGGTGCGGGCGCGGGCTCCGTGGGCCGCTCGCCGCCGCCGGCCGGGGGCCGGCCACAACGCACGCCATCGTCAATCCTGACAGGTACGCCGGGCTGCGCCCACATCACCCCGCCCGGCCGGCGCGCTGGCGCGCCTCCTTGCCTCGACCGGTATAACCGGATAGCTTTCGCGGTATGACCAAGAAGATCGCCATCAGCGTTCCCGACGACGTGGCGGAGCGCTTGGCCGAGGAGCCCAACGTCTCGGCGTTCATCACCGAGAGCGTCCGGCAGCGGATGGCCGGGGAACGCACCCGTCGGGCGCTGCGGCAGGTCGGCTTCCGGTTGACCGAGGCGGGCCTCACCGAGGCCGGGCAGCGGCTCGACGAGGCACAGGCGAAGATCACGCCCGAGCTACGGGCCAAGGCGGCGGCGCTGCTGGGCGAGGCTTCCCGCGGGCGGCTGGCCTCGTGAGCGAGGCCGGCCTGGTGCTCGACACCTCCTGCCTGCTCGCCTACTCCGAAGGGACCGAGGCGGTCGGCGAACAGATCGCCAAGGTCGCGGACAAGCTCCAGGTCGTGGTCGTCCCCGCCCTCTGCCTGGCCGCCGCGTACCGGCAGGTGACCAGCGACGGCTGGCCGCTCCTGGACATCCTCGGCGACCTGGAGCAGGTGGTCGTCACTCCCGTCGAGCACGACATGTGCGCGATCCTCGGTGGCTGGTCGCGCACCCTGGGAAGCATGGACCTGGCCCAGGCGGCGATGGAGGCCGCGCGCGCGACGACACCGATCATGACGGACCGGCGCGAGGTGCTGGGTGAGGTGCTGCCGAAGGAATGGCCGATCATCGATCTGTGAGCCGGGCGGCCGGCGTGATCGTCTTCACGGTTCCGCCAGCGTGGGACGGGTAGGTAACTCCGGCACGGGGTCCCAGACGCCGCAGCTACGCTCAGTACGCTCAGCGCGGTGGACCCGTCAGCACCCGGAGGTGGCCGAACGTGACCGTCCGTAGTTCCTTTGTCGTAGTGGCGAACCGACTACCGGTCGACGAGGTGAACACCCCCGAGGGGCGGCAGTGGCGACGCAGCCCCGGTGGCCTCGTGACCGCCCTGCACCCCGTCCTCGCCGAGCACCAGGGGACGTGGGTCGGCTGGGCCGGCGGCACCGGCCCCGCCCCCGAGCCGTTCGACCTGGAGGGCATCCGGCTGCACCCGGTGCCGCTGAGCGCCGACGAGCTGGAGCGCTACTACGAGGGCCAGTCGAACGCGACAATCTGGCCGCTCTACCACGACGCGGTGGAGACACCGGCGTACAAGCGGCGCTGGCGCGAGGCGTACCGGCTGGTCAACGCGCGGTTCGCGGAGGCCGCAGCGGAGGTCGCGGCCGACGGGGCGACGGTCTGGGTGCAGGACTACCAGCTCCAGCTCGTTCCCGCGATGCTCCGCGAGCTGCGCCCCGACCTGCGCATCGGGTTCTTCCTGCACATCCCGTTCCCGCCGATCGAGCTGTTCATGCAGATGCCGTTCCGCACCGAGATCCTGCGCGGGCTGCTCGGCGCGGACCTGATCGGCTTCCAGCAGCGGCTGGCCGCGCAGAACTTCGTCCGGCTGGCCCGGCACCTGCTCGGGCTGCGCTACGAGGGGCAGATGATCCAGGTCGACGGCCGCCAGGTGAAGGCGGGCGCGTTCCCCATCTCCATCGACACCCGGGAGATGGAGCGGCTGGCCGAGGACCCGGCCATCCAGTCCCGGGCCAAGCAGATCCGCGAGGAGCTGGGCAACCCCCGGACGATCATTCTGGGCGTCGACCGGCTCGACTACACGAAGGGCATCGAGCTCCGGCTCAAGGCATTCCGCGAGCTTCTTGCTGACGGAAAGTTGACAGTTCCGGACGCGGTTATGGTGCAAGTGGCCACGCCGAGCCGCGAACGGGTGGAGCACTACCAGGCCCTACGGGTCAAGGTCGAGCGCGAGGTTGGCCGGATTAATGGGGAATTCGGCCGGGTCGGCGTGCCGGCGGTGCATTACCTGCATCAGTCGTACAGTCGCAGTGAGTTGGCGGCGATGTACGTGGCCGCCGACGTGATGATGGTGACCCCGCTGCGAGACGGAATGAATCTGGTGGCCAAAGAGTACGTGGCATCGCGCGCCGACCAGGGCGGCGCGCTCGTGCTCAGTGAGTTCGCCGGCGCCGCGACAGAGCTGCGCCAGGCGTTCCTGTGTAACCCGCACGACCCGGACGCGGTCAAGGACGCGTTGCTCAAGGCCGTGCACGTGGAGAAGCCCGAGGCCCGCCGTCGCATGCGGGTCATGCAGCGCCACCTGCGTACCCACGACGTGGGGCACTGGGCGAAGTCGTTCCTCACCGAGCTCGGTGTGCCTGATTCGGAGGTTGCGTGAACACGTCCGTCCACGAGGGGGCGGCCCCGGCCGCGGGAGTGCTGGATCCGGAGCTGCGGGCGGCCATCGGACGGATAGCCCGCGTGCCGCAGCTCCTCGTCGCCTGTGACTACGACGGCACCCTCGCGCCGATCGTGGAGGACCCGAGCAAGGCCGTGCCGCTGCCCGAGTCGGTCGCCGCCGTCCGCGCGCTCGCCGCGCTGCCGCAGACCACCGTCGCCGTGGTCTCCGGGCGGGCGCTGCGCGACCTGGCCGCGCTCTCCCGGCTGCCCAGCGAGGTCCACCTCGTCGGCAGCCACGGCTCCGAGTTCGACATCGGCTTCGTCGAGCGGCTCTCCCCCGAGCTGATCGCCGTGCGCACCCGGCTGCGCGACGCGCTGCGCGAGATCGCCAACGCCCACCCGGGCGTCCGGCTGGAGCGCAAGCCCGCCAGCGTCGCCGTGCACACCCGCGGGGTGGACCCGCAGGTCGCCGCCGCCGCCATCGACGCGGTCCGCACCGGCCCCGCCACCTGGGACGGCGTCACCGTCACCCAGGGCAAGGAGGTCATCGAGCTGTCCGTGGTGGCGACCCACAAGGGCACCGCCGTCGACCAGCTCCGCACCCAGCTCTCGGCCAGCGCCGTGCTGTTCATCGGCGACGACGTCACCGACGAGAACGCGTTCGGCAACCTGCACGGCCCCGACATGGGCATCAAGATCGGCCCCGGCGAGACGAAGGCCGACTACCGCGTCGGCGAGCCGATCGAGGCCGCCCGGGCGCTGGGCCTGCTGCTGGAGACCCGACGGCACTGGCTGTTCGGGGAGCGGGCCGTCCCGATCGAGCGGCACTCGATGCTCGCCAACGGGCGTACGGTCGCGCTGCTCACCCCCGAGGCCAAGGTCACCTGGCTCTGCCACCCCAAGCCCGACTCCGCGGCGATCTTCGCCGACCTGGTCGGCGGCAGCCCGGCGGGGCACTTCAGCGTCGCCCCCGAGCGCGGCGGCATCCCGCTGGGGCAGCGCTACCGCTCCGGCACGATGACCGTGGAGACCCGCTGGTCGGGCCTCACCGTCACCGACTGGCTGGACAAGCCGGCCCGGGAGACCACCCCCGACGGCCCGGCGGTCGTCACCGGCGACTCCGCCCTGGTGCGGGTGCTCACCGGCACCGGGAAGGTGCGGGTGGAGTTCGCCCCCCGGCCCGAGTTCGGCCAGGTCGCCACGCAGCTCCAGCCGGTCGGCGACGGGCTGCTGGTGCTCGGCTCCAACGAGCCGATCGCGCTCTACTCCCCGGGCGTGGAGTGGCAGGTCGACAACGACGGCGGGTACGAGACGGCCAAGGCCGTCGTCGACCTGTCCGCCGCCGGCGGGCAGGTGGTGCTGGAGCTGCGCTTCGGCACGCACAGCCTGGAGCACCACCGGCTGACGGTCCACGAGCGGCAGGCCGCCGCCGAGCAGCCGTGGAAGGACTGGGTGGCCTCGCTGCGGCTGCCCACCACCGCCCGGGACCTGGTCGCCCGCAGCGCGCTGACCCTGCGCGGCCTCTGCCACGAGGCCACCGGCTCGATCCTCGCCGCGGCGACCACGTCGCTGCCCGAGGAGCTGGGCGGCGTGCGCAACTGGGACTACCGCTACTGCTGGCTGCGCGACGCGGCGATGACCGCGCGGGCGCTGGTCGACCTCGGCTCCACCGAGGAGGCCGAGGCGCTGCTGCGCTGGGTGGACGGCTGCATCGAACGCACCGGCGGGCACCCCGAGCGGCTGCACCCGCTCTACACCGTCGACGGGTACGAGCTGGGCGCCGAGGCGGTCATCGACACCCTGCCCGGCTACGCCGGCTCCCGGCCGGTGCGGGTCGGCAACCTCGCCAACCACCAACTCCAGCTCGACGTGTTCGGCCCGATCGCCGACCTCATCGCCGCCGTCGCCGATGCCCGGGGCACCGTCCGCGAGGACGAGTGGCGGGTGCTGGAGAACATGGTCGAGGCGGTCCGCCGCCGCTGGCACGAGCCCGACCACGGCATCTGGGAGGCCCGCCTCCCCCCTCGGCACCACATCTTCTCGAAGGTGATGTGCTGGATGACCGTCGACCGGGCGCTGCACGTGGTGCGGCAGCACGGCGGCGAGGACCGGCCCGAGTGGGTGGAGCTGCGCGACCGGATCGGCGCCAACGTGCTGGAGTACGGCTGGCACGAAGCCGTGGAGGCATACAGCGTCGCGTACGGCGACGAGGACATGGACGCGTCCTCGCTGTGGATCGGCCTGTCGGGCCTGCTCCCCGGCGACGACCCGCGCTTCCTGTCCACCGTGCTGCGCATCGAGGCCGACCTGCGCAGCGGCCCGGTCGTCTACCGCTACCACTGGGACGACGGCCTGCCCGGGCGCGAGGGCGGCTTCCACATCTGCACGGCGTGGCTGATCGAGGCGTACCTGCGCACCGGCCGCCGCACCGACGCGGAGGAGCTGTTCGCCCAGATGGTCGACACGGCGGGCCCGACGGGGCTGCTCCCCGAGCAGTACGACCCGCTGGCCGAGCGCGGGCTGGGCAACCACCCGCAGGCGTACAGCCACCTCGGCCTGATCCGCTGCGCCCTGCTGCTGGACAACATGCTCAAGCAGTGACCGAGGTGTAAGGAAGGGCCCCCTGTTAACGCATTCTGCATAGCAGGGGGCCCTTCTTAACGCCCGCGCCCGATCCGGGGGGGGCCGGCGCGGGCGGGCCGGCGCGGGGCCAGCCTCAGGCGTCGGGCGGGAGCCAGCCGTCCAGCGCGTCCACCACGTCGCCGACGACCACGACCGCCGGGGGCCGCAGGCCCGCCTCGGCCACGTCGGCGGCCACCGCCCCGAGCGTCGAGCGCAGGCTCCGCTGGTCGCCGGTCGTGCCCTCCTGCACCACCGCGACCGGCGTGTCCGCCGGCCGCCCGTGCCCGATCAGCGCCCCGGCGATCGCGGCGAGGTTCTTCAGCCCCATCATGATCACCAGCGTGCCGCGCAGCCCCGCGAGGGCGTCCCAGCGCACCAGGGAGGCCGGCGAGTCGGGCGCGACGTGCCCGGAGACCAC
Source organism: Micromonospora sp. NPDC002575 (assembly GCF_042889525.1). Lineage (NCBI taxonomy): Bacteria > Bacillati > Actinomycetota > Actinomycetes > Micromonosporales > Micromonosporaceae > Micromonospora > Micromonospora sp. NPDC002575. The sequence goes on from NZ_JBIARA010000012.1 coordinate 58,313, forward strand.
GGTGAACTCGTGCGCCACCGCCCGGTGGGTGACCGGAACGCCCGCCGCCGCCGGGGCGGCGATCGAGCTGGTCACCCCGGGCACCACGGTCACCGGCACCCCGGCCGCCGCGCAGGCCAGCAGTTCCTCGCCGCCCCGGCCGAAGACGTACGGGTCGCCGCCCTTGAGCCGCACCACGAACGCCCCGGCCAGGGCCCGGTCGACGAGGATCCGGTTGATCTCGTCCTGGGCCCGCGACGGCCCGTAGGGGATCTTCGAGGCGTCCACCAGCTCGACGTCCGGGCGCAGCTCGTCGAGCAGCAGCCCTGGCACGAGGCGGTCGGCGACCACCACGTCGGCCTCGGTGAGCAGCCGCCATCCCTTCACGGTGATCAGCTCCGGGTCGCCCGGCCCGGCCCCGACGAGCGCCACCCGCCCGCGCCCGGCCCCGGCGTTGTTAACAGGGGGCCCTTCCTCTACCGAATCCGTTAACAGGGGGCCCTTCCTTGCACCCAGGAGGGCGCGGATGGCGTCGCGGACCGTCATGGCGCGGCGGGGGTCGCCGCCGCCGAGGACGGCGACCGTGACCGGGCCGTGCCGGGTGACGGCCGGCGTCCACGCGGTGGCGGCGGCCCGGTCGTCGGCCCGGACGCAGAAGATCCGCCGCTCGGCGGCGGCGGCGCTGACCGCCGCGGCGGCCACCGGGTCGTCGATCGCCGCCTGGACCAGCCAGGCCCCGTCCAGGTCGGCGGGCTCGAAGCGGCGCGGCTCCCAGCGCAGCCGCCCGGCGTCGACGTGGGCGCGCAGCGCGGGGGTCAGCTCCGGCGAGACCAGCAGCACGTCCGCGCCGGCGTCGAGCAGCGCCGGCACCCGCCGGGTGGCGACCGCTCCCCCGCCCACCACGACCACCCGCCGGCCCGCCAGGCGCAGACCCAGGGGGTACGGGTTCGAGGCGCTCACTTCTCGGCCACCCCCGCCGAGTCGAACGTGGCCACCTCGTGCAGCACCCGGACCGCGCCGGTGACCACGGGCAGGGCCAGCAGCGCGCCGGTGCCCTCGCCGAGGCGCAGCCCCAGGTCGACAAGCGGGTCGAGCCCGAGGTGGCGCAGCCCCACCGTGGCCCCCGGCTCGGCGGAGCGGTGCCCGGCGACCAGCGCGCCGACCGCGTCCGGGGCGAACGCGACGGCGGCGAGCGCAGCGCTGACCGCGATCACCCCGTCGAGCAGCACCGGCACCCGGCGGGCGGCGGCGCCGAGGATCAGCCCGGCCAGGGCGGCGTGCTCCAGGCCGCCGACGGCGGCGAGGACGCCCAGCGGGTCGGTCGGGTCGGGGGCGTGCCGGGCCAGCGCCGCCCGCACCACCCCGATCTTGCGGGCGTACGTGGGGTCGTCCACTCCGGTGCCCCGGCCGGTCGCCTCGGCGGCGTCGACGCCGGTGAACGCGGCGACCAGGGCGGCGGCGGGGGTGGTGTTGCCGATGCCCATGTCCCCGGTGAGCAGGATGCCCGCCCCGGCGTCGATCAGCTCGCGGGCGATGCGGATGCCGGTCTCCACGGCGGCGAGCGCCTCGTCGCGGGTGAGGGCGGCGGTGACGGCGAGGTCGCGGGTGCCGGGGCGCACGTTCGCCGCCACGAGGCGGGGCGTCCTGGTGGCGGGGTGCCCGTCCGCGTCGCCGGGCGGGCCGTCGGCCTGGGCGGGGACGGCCGGCGGCAGCGGGGTGGCGACGCCGACGTCGACGACGGTGACCGAGGCCCCGGCCTGCCGGGCGAACGCGTTGACCACCGCCCCGCCGGCCAGGAAGTTGCCGATCATCTGCGCGGTGACCTCCTGCGGCCAGGGGGTCACCCCCTGGGCGTGCACGCCGTGGTCGCCCGCGAAGATCGCCACGGCGGCCGGCTCGGGCAGCGGCGGCGGGCAGGTGCGGGCCAGGCCGGCGAGCCGCACCGAGAGCTCCTCCAGGACGCCGAGCGAGCCGGCCGGCTTGGTGAGCCGGCCGTGCAGCTCACCGGCGGCGACCATCGCCGGCTCGTCGAGCGGCCGGATCGCCGCGATGGTGGTGTGCAGCATCATGCCTCCAGAATCTCCGCCAGCACCTGCGCGAAGGCGTCGGTGGTGGCCCGGTCGCGCACGGCCACCCGCAGCCAGTCTGCGCCGAGGCCGGGGAACGTGTCGCCCCGGCGTACCGCCCAGCCGCGCTCGCGCAGCCGCTGCCGCACCCCGGCCGCGCCGGGCAGGTGGACCAGCACGAACGCGCTGGCCGGGCGGCCCGCGACGCGTACGCCGGGCAGGGCCGACAGGCGGGTCACCAGGTGGTCGCGGTCGGCGGCCAGCTCGGCGGCGATGGCGCGCTCGGCCGCGACGGCGGCCGGGGACGCGCAGGCGGTGGCGGCGGCGAGCGCCGGGGTGGACACCGCCCACAGCGGCTGGGCGGCGGCGAGGCGGGCCAGCAGCGGGGCCTCGCCGAGCAGGTAGCCGATCCGCAGCCCGGCCAGCCCCCAGGTCTTGGTGAGGCTGCGCACGACGACCAGGCCGGGCAGGTCCCGCCGGGCGGCAAGCGACTCGGGCTCGCCGGCGACGCCGGGCGCGGCGGTGGTGTCGGCGAACGCCTCGTCGACGACGAGGACGCGGCCGGGGCGGGCCAGCGCGGCGAGGGCGGCGGCCGGGTGCAGCACGGACGTCGGGTTGGTGGGGTTGCCGACCATGACGAGGTCGGCGTCGGCGGGCACCCGGGCCGGGTCGAGGCGGAAGCCGTCGGCGGGATCGAGCAGCACCCGCTCGACGGGGTGCCCGGCGGCCCGCAGCGCGGCCTCCGGCTCGGTGAACTGGGGGTGCACGACCACCGGCCGGCGCGCGCCGGTGAGGGCGCGGGCGAGCAGCACGAAGCCCTCGGCGGCCCCGGCGGTGAGCAGCGCCTCCTCCGGGGGGCGGCCGTGCCGGGCGGCGACGGCCGCGCGGGCGGGCCGGGGGTCCGGGTACGCGGCCAGCTCGCCCAGGGCGGCGGTGATCGGGTCGGCCAGCCAGTCCGGCATCGGGGCCCGGCGGACGTTGACGGCGAGGTCGACCAGGCCGTCGCCGACCTCGGCGTCCCCGTGGTGCCCGAGGTCGGGGCCGTCGGGGCCGGCCTGGCCGGGGCCCGATCCGTCGGGACCGGGGTGGCCGGGGCCCGATCCGTCGGGGCCGGGGTGGCCGGGGGCGGGACCGGGGTCCGCCTCGACGGTGGCGTCCGGCTCGTCCCGGGTGGGTGGTGGCGGCGCCAGGTGAGCACGCATGTCCGCGATCCTGCCGGGAAGCCGCCGCGCGGGACAGCGCATCCCGGCGTGGGCCGCGTCACCCGCTGCCGGTTTATGAATTGTTCTCACGGACGAATCGGAAATGTCATAACTTGACCCCGTGAGTAACCGACCCCTTGCCTCAGTTGGTCGTCTCGTCCCTCTCCTGCGCGCCGGGCTGATCGCCGGCATCGTGATCGCCGGCGCGCTCTACCCGCTGGCCGCCGTCACCGGCCTCGGCGCCAAGGCCACCGCGCACGCCGGGGAGCACAAGGCCGACATCCTGCGCACCGCGCTGCCCGCCGAGACCTCCTACGTGTACGCGCCGGACGGCCACACGGTGCTGACGATGTTCTACGAGGAGTACCGCCGCTACACGAAGCTGTCCGACATGTCCCCGAACATCCAGCAGGCCATCGTGGCCGCCGAGGACAGCCGCTTCTACCAGCACCGGGGCGTCGACCCGAAGGGCGCCGCCCGTGCCTTCGTGGCCAACTCCCGCTCCGGCGGGGTGTCCCAGGGCGCGTCGACCCTGACCATGCAGTTCGTCCGGATGACCCTGCGGGACAGCGCCAAGACCCCGAAGGAGGTCCAGGAGGCCACCCAGCAGACCAGCCTGCGCAAGGTCAAGGAGATGCGGATGGCGATGGACGTCGAGAAGGAGCTGACCAAGGAGCAGATCCTGGAGCGCTACCTCAACTCGGCGTACTTCGGCCACCGGGCGTACGGCATCTTCGCCGCCGCGCAGATCTTCTTCTCCAAGACGCCGGCCACCCTCACCCCGGCCGAGGCGGCCACCCTCGCCGGCCTGGTCAAGTCGCCCTCCGAGTACGACCCGGCCACCTCCGACCAGAAGGACGCCACCGGCCGGCGCAACTACGTGCTGGACCGGATGGCGCAGCTCGGCTACCTCAGCCCGGACGCCGCCGCCGCGGCGAAGGGCGAACCGATCCGGCTCCAGCTCACCGACCCGCCCAACGACTGCGCCTCGCTGCCGGCGACGTACCAGACCTGGGGCTTCGCCTGCGACTACCTGAAGAACTGGTGGAGCGCCCAGCCCGCGTTCGGGGAGAACCGGCTGGAACGGATGGACAAGCTGCGCCGCGGCGGCTACCGGATCGTGCTCAGCATCGACCCGAAGATCCAGGCCGCGGCCGAGAACAACGTGGGGGCCAAGGAGAACACCGGCAGCCCGTTCGCCAACGGCATCGTCGTCGCCGAACCGGGCACCGGGCGGATCAAGGCGATGGCGGTGAACCGCAACTACTCGCTGGACGTCAGCGAGAACGGGCCCAGCTCCAACCCGGAGGCGTCGCCGAAGGTGAAGGCCAACTATCCGAACACCGTGGCGCCCCTGCTCGGCGGCGGCGACCTGCCCGGCTACCAGGCCGGATCGACGTTCAAGATGTTCCCGATGCTGGCCGCGCTCAACGCCGGGATGCCGCTGTCCACCACGTACGACTCGCCGTACCGGTACCAGTCCGCCGTGTACGACGGATGGGCCCCGTCCAACGCCAGCGCCGCGATGACCGGCCGGCAGACGATGTGGTCTGGGTTCGGAAAGTCGGTGAACACCTACTTCGTCCAACTGGAGGAGAAGGTCGGCGCGGACGCCGCCGTGCGGCTCGCCGAGCAGCTCGGGCTGCGCTGGCGCACCGACGTCGACCGGGAGCAGGCGTCGCCGGGCAAGGCCGAGAAGTGGGGCGCGTTCACCCTGGGCGTCTCCGACGCCACCCCGCTGGAGATGGCGAACGCCTACGCCGCGATCGCCGCCGACGGGCGGTACTGCGAGGCGATGCCCGTCCGGTCCATCAGCAAGCGGGACGGCACCCCGGCCACGTACACGACGGCCGGCGGGATCGAGCGGGAGGTCGCCAAGCCGCGCTGCCGGCAGGTGGTCAGCGCCGACGCGGCCCGCGCCGCCACCGACGCGGCCCGCTGCCCGACCGGCGACTCCCCGGCGAAGGGGAGCTGCGGCGGCTGGTCGACCGCCGACAGCGTCCGGGGCACGGTGGGGCGGCCGGTGGCCGGCAAGACGGGTACGACCGACAGCACCCGGTCGGCCTGGTTCGTCGGCTACACGCCGGAGCTGGCGGCGGCTAGCTTTATCGCGGACCCGGACAACCCGTTCAACGCCGTCGGCGACGGGCAGTCCGAGGTCCCGATCGCGGCGGTGGCGAACACCCTGCGCGACGGCCTGAAGGGCCAGCCGACCCGCGAGTTCACCCCGCCCTCCGACGCCATCGTCGGCTGACGCCGTCGCCGACTCACCCGGTGCCGCCGCCGGGTGAGCGGCGGCGGTCAGGCGGGGGCAGGGGCATCGAGCGCCGCGTGACCGGCCCGGGCCGCCGCGACGACCCGGGCCCCGATCCCCGGCTGCCCGGCCCAGTGCACCATCAGCTGCGAGGCGTGCACGCCCCGCCAGACGAACCCCTCGGGCGCGCCGCCGTCCCAGATCCACGCCGGGGCCTGCCCGGCCCGGGGGGTGAGCACCGCCCGGTGCTCCTTGTGGCCGACCACCGTCGCCCCGGCCGGGGCGAGCACGCTGTCGGTGCGGGCGGTCGCCGACCGGTAGCCGACCACCACGCCGTCGCGGCTGACACCCACCGCGTCGAGCACGCCGCACATCGGCAGCCCGTCCAGCTCCCGGGCCAGCCAGAGCAGGCCGGCACCCTCGGCGAGCACCGGCCGCCCGGTGCGGGCCAGCTCCGCCACCGCGATGCAGAGCCGGCGGTTGGCGGAAAGCTGCTCCGCGTACGACTCGGGGAGGCCGCCGCCGACGACCAGCGCGGCCGACCCGGCGGGCAGCGACTCGTCGCGCAGCGGGTCGAAGCGGACCACCTCGGCGCCGGCCGCGCGCAGCAGCTCGGCCGTCTCGGCGGGGCCGTAGTCGCCGCCCGGCCCGCCGGCCACCGCGATCACCGGGGACGCGCCGGCCGGCACGGGCCCCGACGGGTCCGCCGGACCGGCCGGCTCGGCCGGCTCCGGCGACCAGGGCTCGCCGGGCACCGGCGGGGCCGACCGGGCCAACGTCAGCAGCCGGTCCAGGTCGAGCGTGGCGGCCACCGCCTCGCCGAGCCGGCGGACCGCCCGCAGCGCGTCGGCGTCGCGGCCGACCACCGGGGCCAGGCCGTGCCGCCGGGCCGGCAGCACCGGGGGCAGCTCGTGGCGGCGCACCGCGCCGTAGACCGGCACGCCGACGTCGTCGAGCGCCTCGCGCAGCATCGCCTCGTGCCGGGGCGAGGCCACCCGGTTGAGGATCACCCCGCCCAGCCAGAGCTGCTCATCGTACGCCCGGAAGCCGTGCACCAGGGCGGCCACCGACTGCCCCATCGCCGCCACGTCGACCACCAGCACCACCGGGCTGCGCAGCGCGATCGCCACGGCGGCGGTGGACTCCGTCTCCGGCTGGCCGGCGACCGAGTCGTACAGCCCCATGGTGCCCTGCACCACGGCGAGCCCGGCACCGGCGGCACCGTGCCCGAACAGGGCCGGGACGCGGCCCGGCCCGACCAGCCGGGCGTCGAGGGTGCGCCCCGGGCGGCCGGCGGCGAGGCCCAGGTAGCCGGCGTCGACCTGGTCCGGCCCGACCTTGAACCCGGCGACGTCGAGGCCCCGCTCGGCGAAGGCGGCGAGCAGCCCGAGCGCCACCGCGCTCGTGCCGTGGCCCGAGGACGGCGCGCTGAGCACGAGGCGCGGCACGACGGTCATCAGCGACTCCTCCGGCGAGGGTGGTACGCGGCGGCGGTCGGCCCCCCGATCCGCCCGCGTGACGATACCCGTCCGGACGGGCCGCCCCGCCGCCCGCCGCACCGTCGCCCGGTCTCGCCGGCACCGTCGCCGGGTATCGCCGTACCGTCGCAACGGTCTGGCCGTACCGCCCGCCCGGCGGCGGGTCGGGGCCGGTCGCCGGCTGGTGGCGGTCCTGCGGGTAGCCTCGACGCGTGTACCGGTTCCTCCTGACGCCACGCTGGCTGGGCATCCTCGCGCTGACCCTGGTCGCCGCGGCCGTGATGGTGCTGCTCGGCAACTGGCAGCTGGACCGCTACCGGGGCCGCACCGCGATCAACGAGCGGATCGACGCCGGCAGCCGGATGACGCCGGTGCCGCTACGCGACGCCGTGCCCGCCCCCACCGGGGGCGGCGGCACGGCCGGCCCGGCCCCCGCCGACGAGGCCACCTGGTCGCGGGTCACCGTGACCGGGCGGTACGACACGGCGAACATCATCCTGGTCCGGGGCCGCACGGTCGACAACCGCGTCGGCTTCGAGGTGGTCACCCCGCTGGTCCTCGCCGACGGCACGGCCGTGCTCGTGGACCAGGGCTGGGTGCCGCCCGCCCCCGGCGGGGCCCTGGCGCAGCCGCAGTTGCCGCCGGTGCCGCAGGGCGAGGTGACCGTGGTGGGCCGGGTGCACCCGACCGAGAGCGGCGCGGGGGCCGTCAACCGGCGCGACGGCCGGCTGGAGACCCGGCGGGTCGGTGTCCCCCGGCTGGCCCGGGAGCTGCCGTACCCGGTCTACGGCGCGTACGTCCTGCTCGACGAGCAGACGCCGGCCGCCGACCCGGTCTTCCAGGCGGTGCCGATCGGGCACACCAACAACTGGCAGAACTTCGGGTACGTCGTGCAGTGGTGGCTCTTCGCCGCCATGACGCTCTTCGGCTACGGCTGGGTGGCACGGCGGGAGGCCCGCCGGGCAGCCGGGCTGGACGGGCCGGGCGAGCCGCTCGACCGGGCCGCCGAGCCGTCGCCGAGCGCCCCCGCCTGACCGTCGCCGGGCCCTCCCCGGTGCGGAAACCGGACACTCGGCGGGTCGCCGGGGCGCGACGGAAAGTTGTAGTGTCCGCCGGGTGATCGCCTACCGTGGGGGGTCGCGGTGACCCCTGATCCCACGCCGCCGCCACACCCGCCGGAGCCGCCCTCCTCGGGTCCGCCCTCCCCGAATCCGGTCCCAGGGCCGCCCTCACCGGAGGAGCCGGCTTCTCCGCAGGGACCGGCTCTCCCGCAAGGGCCGGCTTTCCCACAGGGGCCGGCTTTCCCCCAGGGGGCGGCTTTCCCGGAGCCGGTGACGGCGACGCATCCGTCGACCGACCCGTGGGCGGTCACGCCGCGCTCGACGACGTACTCGACCCCGCCGGCGGGCTTCCCGGCCACGGCTGACCCGTTCGCCCCGCCGCCGGCCACCGCGCCGTTCCCGGTGCCGCCGGCCGCCGCGCCGTACTCGGCGCCGCCGGGCACCGGCCCGTACTCCGCGCCACCCGCCACGGGCCCGTACTCCGCGCCGCCCGCCGCCGGCCCGTTCTCCGCGCCGCCGGGCCCCGGCCCGTACCCGGCGCCGCCCGCCGGGCCGTACCCGCCGGCGCTGGCGGCCCCGCTCGGGGGCCCGCAGTACGGTGCGCCCTCCGGGGTGGCGGTGCAGATCGGCGAGATCATGGTCGCCCCGCCGGAGATCCGCACCCCGGCCGGCGTGCTGCCCCTGGCCGGGACGCAGTGGCACGTCGCCGACTACTGGCAGACGGAGCAGAAGGTCGCCACCTGGGCGATCGTCTGCGCCGTGCTCGGGTTCTTCTGCCTCACGATCTTCAGCCTGCTCTTCCTGCTGATCAAGGAGACCCGGCACTACGGCACCGTGCAGGTGACGGTCAGCAACGGCCCCCGCCAGTACGTGGCCCGCATCCCCGTCACCGACCAGGGGCAGGTCATGCACATCAACAACCAGGTGAACTACGCCCGGTCGCTGTCCGCCTGACCGGCCGTGTCGGGCAGGTGGCGGCATCCGCAGCTCGGGATGCCGCCACCCGCCCGGCCTCATCCCGACGGGTGGCCGGCGTGGATGGCCCGGACGGCGTCGATCGTGTCCGCCTCGGCGGCGGTCTTGTCGCTGCGGTAGCGGACCACGCGGGCGAAGCGCAGCGCCATCCCGCCCGGGTAGCGGGAGCTGGCCTGCACCCCGTCGAACGCGATCTCGACCACCTGCTCGGGGCGGACCCGCACCACCCAGTCGCCGCGCTCCACGGCAAGGGCGAGGAACCGCTCGGTCTGCCAGCGCAGCACCTCGTCGGTGAGCCCCTTGAACGTCTTGCCGAGCATGACGAACTCGCCGGTAGCCGGGTCCCGCGCGCCGAGGTGCAGGTTGGACAGCCAGCCGCTGCGCCGGCCGCTGCCCCACTCCACCGCGGTCACCACCAGGTCGAGGGTGTGCCGCGGCTTCACCTTCACCCAGGCCGCGCCGCGCCGGCCGGCGTCGTAGGGCGCGTCGGGGTTCTTGACCACCACGCCCTCCTGCCCGGCGTCCAGCGCCGCGGCGAAGGCCGCCCCGGCCGCGTCGGTGTCGTCGACCGTCATCCGGCCGACCAGCAGCGCCGGGCCGACCGCGTCGGCCAGCGCCGCCCACCGCTCGTGGCCGGGCCGGTCGATCAGGTCGTCGCCGTCGAGGTGCAGCAAGTCAAAGAAGTACGGTGTCAGCACCGCCTCGCCCGTGCTCTCGGCGGCGGCGCGCACGGCCGGGGCGACCGAGGCGGTGCCGTCGGCGACGGGCGCCGACGCGGACGCGGGCGGGTCGCCGGCCGCGCTGCCCCCGGCGACCGCTGTGGCGCGGCGGGCCGCCCGGCTGGAGGTCTGCTGGAACGGCAGCGGCCGGCCGGTGGCGTCCAGGCCGATGGCCTCGCCGTCGAGCACCAACTCCCGGGCGGGCAGCGCCCGCACGGCGGCGACCACCTCGGGCACCCGGGCGGTGATCTCGTCCAGGCTGCGGGTGAAGACCGCGATGTCGGAGCCGCGGCGGTGCACCTGGATGCGGATGCCGTCGAGCTTCACGTCGACCACGGCGGGGACGCCGGTCGCGGCCAGCGCGTCGTCGACCGTGGGGGCGCTGGACGCCAGCATGGGGGCGAGCGGCCGGCCGACCCGGAGCCGGAACTCGGCCAGCGCCGCCGCGCCGCCGCCCAGGGCGGCCACCGCCACCGCCCGCAGGTCGCCGGCGAGCAGCAGCGCCCGGCGTACGGCGGCCAGCGGCACGTCGGCGGCGCGGGCGACCGCGTCGGCGAGCAGCCCGGCCTGGGCGCCCTGGCGCAGCTCGCCGCTGAACAGGCCGCGCAGCATCCGCTGCTCGTCGGCGGTGGCGGCGGCGAAGAGGGCGTGCAGCAGCTCCCGGCGGCGGGCCTGCGAGCCGGGGCCGGCCACCGACGCGATGTCGTCGATCGCGGCGTCGACCGCGCGGACGGTCAGGGTCGGCTCGGCGGCAGGCGGCGGCAGGTCACGCAGCCCGGCCCAGCCGACGCCGGTCTGCCGCTGCCGCAGCTCACCGGCGAGCCAGCCGGAGCCTGCCGGGACCTCGGCCGGATCGAGCGCCCGCAGCGCCGCCGCGAGCAGCTCCACCTTGGCCCGCCGGCCGGTGGTCGCGCCCACGGCGGCGGAGGTGGCCGCCAGGTCGAGGAACCGCACGCACCTCATCCTGCCAGCCACCCCCGACACCGCTGGGGATACGCGGAACGCCACCGGAAGTTGCCGCTTCCGGAAGCCGCCGCGTCACCCCGGCCCAGCACCCGTGCCGGATGCCTGGGCCGCCCGGCCCCCGACGCCCCCCAGCGTGCGGGGACCGGTGTCTCGGCGGAGCCCGGTCCGCGCCGACCGCGACCGGCCGGCGAGCCGCGACCGCGAACGGACGATCAGGCCGCAACCGCGGACGACCGGTCAGGCCGCGACCGCGGACGGCGAGCCGCGACCCGGATCAACCGTACGGTCATGCCGCCACGGGCTCCTCGATGCGCAGGCCGCGGGCGCGCACCTCGTCGGCGACGCGGGAGAGCAGCGTGTCGAGCGTCACCAGGGCGGTGGAGAGGTCACCGAGATGTTCCTTGAGCGTGTCCTCGGACCACGCGGAGACGTCCACGTCCCCCAGAGCGCTGACGGCGGCGTCGAGCCGCGCCATCACCTCGTTCGTACTCATGTTCGAAAGGCTATACCAGGATGTCCCGCGACACGCCGAAAACACCCCGATGAACTGGGACGTTACGATTCCGTCACCTGACTCCGGTTCGTGCCGGCGGCGTCACCTGAGCCTCACCGGCCCCGCTGCCACGGCGGCCACCTTCGCCAGCAGCAGCGCCTCGGCCACGCAGACCCGGGCGAACTCGCCCAGGTGCAGGCTCTCGTTCGGGCCGTGCGCCCGGGCGTGCGGGTCCTCGACCCCGGTCACCAGGATCGCCGCCTGCGGGAACATCTCCTGGAACGTGGCGATGAACGGGATCGAGCCGCCGATGCCGATGTCCACCGGGTCGGTGCCGTCCCAGGCCGTACGGAAGGCGTCGCGGGCCGCGTCGAACATCGGGCCGGACGCGTCGATGACGCACGGGGCCCCGTCGTGTTCCAGCGTCACCGTCACCCGGGCGCCCCACGGGGCGTGCTTCGTCAGGTGCTCGCGCACCGCCGCGTACGCCCGCTGCGGGTCGTCGCCCGGCGCGAGCCGCACGCTCAGCTTGGCCTTCGCCGCCGGAACCAGGGCGTTCGGGGCCTCGCCGGTGGCCGGGGCGTCGATGCCGAGCACGGCGAGCGCCGGCTTGGTCCAGATCCGGTCGGTGATCCGGCCGGTGCCGATGAGCGACACGCCGTCGACCAGCCCGGCCTCGGACCGGAACCGGTCCTGCGGGTAGTCCACGGTCGCGCCCGCCCGGCCGGCCAGCCCGGCGACCGCCACGTCCCCGGCGTCGTCGTGCAGCGTGGCCAGCAACCGGACCAGCGTCGTCAGCGCGTCGGGCACCGCGCCGCCGAACATGCCGCTGTGCACGGCGTGGTCCAGGGTGCGGACCTCCACGAAGCAGTTGACGATGCCGCGCAGCGAGGTGGTCAGCGCCGGCACGCCGACGTCCCAGTTGGCCGAGTCGGCGATCACGATCACGTCCGAGGCGAGCGCGTGGCGGTGCTCGGCGAGCAGCCGCTCCAGCGAGTCCGAGCCGTACTCCTCCTCGCCCTCGACGAAGATCACCACGCCGACGGGGAGCCGGTCGCCGAACGCGCGCAGCGCCGCGACGTGCGCCATGATCCCGGCCTTGTCGTCGGCCGCGCCCCGGCCGTAGAGGCGGCCGTCCCGCTCGACGGGCTCGAACGGGTCGGACTCCCACAGCGACAGGTCGCCCACGGGCTGCACGTCGTGGTGGGCGTAGAGCAGCACGGTCGGCGCGCCGGGCGGGGCGGCCCGCGTCCCGATCACCGCCGGCTGCCCGCCGGACCGCACGATCTTCACGTCGAGGCCGCAGCCGCGCAGCAGCTCCGCCACCGCCTCGGCGGACCGCTCGACGTGCGAATGGTCGAAGCCGTCGAAGGCGATGCCGGGAATGCGGACGAGTCGTTCCAGGTCGGCGCGGACGCCGGGCAGTTCCCGCGCAACGGCGGCCCGCACCTCGGCGTCGGACATGATCGGTGAGGTCATGACCGGCATCGTATGCCGGCCTTACCGAGGCCGGCGGCGGACGTACTCGGCGCCGGGGTCGTGCGGCACGCCCGGCGCGCCGTCGACGACCAGGTCGACCGCGTCGGCCGTGCCGTCGGCGGCGAAGTGCGCCCGCTCGCCGACGTGCCAGCGGCGCAGCTCGGGCAGGATCCCCGGCCCGTCCCGGGCGACGGCCCGGGTCAGCCGCAGCTCGGCGGGCGCGGTGACCAGCACCGACAGGGTCAGCTCGGGCCGGACGGCCGCCCGCGCCGCCGACACCCCCTCGACGATCACGACGGGGGCGGGCGGGACGGGCAGCTCGCCGGGCAGGAACCGACGCCGCACCCAGCTGTACCGCCGGTAGGACCCCGGCCGTCCGGCCCGCAGCGGGGCGAGCACCCAGCGCTCCAGCCGGGGCCAGAAGGTGAGCTGGTCGGCCCAGCCGTCGAGCAGGTCGTCGGTGTGCACCACCGGTGGCCGCCCGCCGCCGGGCAACGCCGCCAGGGCGTCCGCGAGGCGCGCCGCGAAGAGGCTCTTGCCCGCGCCGCTCGGCCCGTCGACCGCCACGAGTCGGGTACGCCCCAACCGCGCCGGCCCGGCCAGCACCCGCCGGCCCAGCCCGGCGTACGTCTCGACGACCGGCACCCCCACGGCCCCGACGCTAGCGGTCCGCCCCGGCGGGCACGTCGGCCGTACGTCGTCCGGTCGAACGGAGGCCGTTTCGTTGCGCGGAGTCCCGGGGCCGCAGGCATGATCGTGCCGTGCGCCACAACGTGATGAGCCCGGGCGTCGACGCCCTGCTGGAACAGGCCCGTTCGGGGGTCCGCCGGCTGACCCCGCACGAGACGGTCGAGGCGGTACGCCTCGGCGCGCTGCTCGTGGACACCCGCACCGACGTGCAGCGCCGGGAACAGGGCGACCTGCCCGGCGCGATCGTCATCGACCGGACGGTGCTGGAGTGGCGGCTCGATCCGGCCAGCGAGTGGCGCATCCCCGAGGCCACCGGGTACGACCGGGAGATCGTCGTGGTGTGCCGGCAGGGCTACAGCTCCAGCCTGGCCGTGGCGAGCCTGCGGACGCTCGGCCTGCACCGCGCGACCGATTTGATCGGCGGCGTCGAGGCGTGGCGGGAGGCGGGGCTGCCCATGTCGGACCGCCCCGCCGACATCCGCTACTGACCACCGGGCGGCGGTGCCACAGGCCGGGCGGCGGTGCCGGGGGCCGGGCGGCGGTGCCGGGGGCCGGGCGGCGGTGCCGGGGGCCGGGCGGCGGTCAGGCCGGCTCGGCCACCCGGCCCAGCCAGTCCGCGGCCTCGGCCTCGGTGAGCGCCCCGTCGACCGTCAGGGCCGCCGACATCAGCGGGAACCGCCGGATGTTGTTCCAGCTCCGCTGGTACGGCGGCGGGTCGAGGACCACGACGCGGGCGCCCTCGAAGAGGGGGATGTCCGCCGGGGCGCCCTCGTTCCAGATCCACTTGCCGTGCCCGTCGACCAGGTTGAAGCTGCCCACGACGGTGCCGCCGAACCGGTCCTCGGGCGCGTCGGTGGCCACCTCCACCCAGGCCGGGTCGACCGTCAGCCCCTCGATCAGCCCCCGCTCGGCCGGCCCGGCGAGCGCCCCGGCCAGCAGGGTGTGCAGCTGGAAGTTGTCGGCCACCCCGTCGATGGTGACCCGCCAGCCCCGGCCCGTGGCCCGGTGCAGCACCAGCAGCCGCTCGCCGTCGAGCACCCGCAGCAGCCCCAGGACGCACTCCAGGTCGGACCGCTCGCCGGCCAGCCCCGCCCCCACCTCCAGCAGCCGCTCCCGGTGCGGGAACGCGGCGCGCACCGACGCGGACTGCTGCAACAGGGTGATCACGGGCATCGCCCAGGTGCCGGCCGCGTACCAGCCCTGGACCGCGTCGAAGGCGGCGGCCTCGTCGTCGTACGACTGGGTCAGGGCGGCGAGCGCGTCGTCCATCGTGGCGGGATCGTCGGGGTCGGGCGGCGCGTCGTCGCCGCGTACCCGCTGCCAGCCGGAGCGGAAGCGGTGCGCGCCGGCCAGCGCGGCGGCGAGCCCGTCGGCCGCCGGGGCGACCAGTTCGTCGGGGCGGGCGCCCAACTCGACCAGCGCGCCGCAGAGGACGGAGAACTGGCCGCCCGCGCCGGTGCCGAGCTGCGGCAGCAGCGCCACGCACCGGGGCAGCACCGCGTCCAGCTCCGCGACGGACGCCTGCTGCGCCGCCTGCCAGACCCGCGCCACGGCCCTGGTCATGGCGTCGCCGTCACGCCCGCGCACAGCCGCCTCGACGTCGGCGACCCGGTCCGCCAGCTTCCCCCTGCGATTGAAGATCATCGGCGCAGCCTAGCGAGCGCACCGGCCCCCGCACGGCCACGGCCGGGACCGTGGCGACCCGGATTCCGGCTCGCGGTCGCCGACCTGCGCGTGTCCGGACATGTGCGACACATCACTGCCGGCGCACGACGGGACCCGGGTCGGCGCGACGCCCGCCGGGTGGGCGGCGCCGGGTCAGCGCGGGGCTCCGGGTGGCACGAACGGCAGCCCGACGGGCGGGCCGGACTCGACCAGCCGCCACAGGGCCGCCGTGTCCAGGTGCTCCTCGACCAGGTCGCCGAGCAGGTCCAGGGAGCGCTCGCGGGCGGCGGCGAAGCTGGTGTCCGGGGCGACCCGAAATCCGGTACGCCCGGCGAGGCGGGCCGCCTCGGTGAGGAACCGACGGCGGAACACGTCGGACTCGAAGGCCCCGTGCCAGTGGGTGCCGCACACCGCGCCGAGCACGGCCCCCTCGCCGGTGCCGTCGTCGTACGCCAGCAGGGGCGGCAGCCCCGGGTCGGCCGACGAGACGTGCCCGTGGTGGATCTCGTACCCCCGGACCGGGACGCCCGGGTCGGCGGCGGCGGTGCCGGCGGCCTGCCGGACGGTCTTGCGCGCGGCGAAGGTGACCTCGACCGGCAGCAGGCCCAGCCCCGCGACGCTGCCCGCGCGGCTCTCCACCTCGTCGTGCACGGCCCGGCCGAGCATCTGGAACCCGCCGCAGATGCCCAGCAGCGGCTTGCCGGCCGCCGCGTGCGCCGCCACGGCGTCGGCCAGCCCGGTCTGCCGCAGCCAGGCCAGGTCGGCCACGGTGGACTTGGAGCCGGGCAGCACGACCAGGTCGGCGGCGGCCAGCTCGGCCGGCTCCACGGTCAGCCGGACCCGGACGCCGGGCTCGGTGGCCAGCGCCTCCACGTCGGTGGCGTTGCTGATCCGGGGCAGCCGGACGACCGCCACGTCCAGCCAGTCCGTGCCGCGCGGGGCCGCGGGCCGGCCGAGCACCCGGCCGTACGCGAGCGAGTCCTCCGCGTCCAGCCACAGGTCCAGGTGCCAGGGCAGCACCCCGTACGTGGGGCGGCCGGTGACCCGGGCCAGCATGTCCAGCCCCGGCCGGAGCAGCCCGAGGTCCCCCCGGAACTTGTTGATCACGAAGCCCGCGACCAGCGCCTGGTCGGCCGGGTCCAGCAGGGCGACCGTGCCGAACATCGAGGCGAACACCCCGCCCCGGTCGATGTCGCCCACCACGATCGTGGGCAGCCCGGCGTGCCGGGCCAAGCCCATGTTCACGTAGTCGCCGGCCCGCAAGTTGATCTCCGCCGGGCTGCCGGCCCCCTCGCACACCACCACCTCGTACGCCTCCCGCAGCTCGGCGAACGCGCCGAACGCCGCCTCGGCCAGCCGGGGCCGCAGGGCGTGGTAGTTGCCGGCGGTGACCGTGTCGACGGCCTCGCCGAGCAGCACCACCTGGCTGGACCGGTCGCTGCCCGGCTTGAGCAGCACCGGGTTGAACCGCAGGTCGGGGGCGACGCCGCAGGCCGCCGCCTGCATCGCCTGGGCCCGGCCGATCTCCCCGCCCCGACCGTCCGGGCCGACCACCACGGCCGAGTTGTTCGACATGTTCTGCGCCTTGAACGGGGCGACCTTCACCCCGCGCCGGTGCAGCCAGCGGCAGATCCCGGCGGTGAGCACGCTCTTGCCCGCGTCGGAGGTGGTGCCGGCCACCAGCAGCCCCCCGCTCACCGGCCGCCCCCGCCGCTCCGGCCCACCCGCGCCGCCGCGGTCCCCGCGAAGGCCGCCACGGTCCCCGCGAAACTGGCCCCCGCCGGTTTGGTCCCCGCCGACCTGGCCCCCGCCAGCGCGGTCCTCGCCAGCGCGCCGACCGCTCGGCCGACCGTCACCGGGTACGCCGCGGCCAGCCCGAGCGCGGCCAGCCCCACCGCCGCGGAGATCCGCGCCGCGCGCTTCAGGTGCCGCGCCTCCGGGCGCGGCCCGTCGCCGAGGTACGGCCGCACCTCCGACCGCCCGAAGTAGACGTTGCGCCCGCCCAGCCGCACGCCGAGCGCGCCCGCCATCGCCGCCTCGCACTGCCCGGCGTTGGGGCTGGGATGGTCGTCGCGGTCACGCAGCCACACCCGCCAGGCCCGCCCCCGGTCGCCGTGCGCCGTCGGGGCCACGGCGACGGTAAGCAGGCCGGTCAGCCGGGACGGCACGAGGTTGAGCAGGTCGTCGAGGCGGGCGGACGCGGTGCCGAAGCGGGCGTACCGGGGCGACCGGTGGCCGACCATCGCGTCGAGCGTGTTCGCCGCCCGGTAGCCGAGCAGGCCGGGCAGCCCGGCGACCGCCCCCCACAGCAACGGGGCGACCACCGCGTCGGAGGTGTTCTCGGCGACAGACTCGACGGTGGCGCGCGCCAGCTCGGGCTCGTCCAGCGTCGACGGGTCCCGCCCGCACAGGTGCCCCAACCTGCGGCGGGCCGCCGGCACGTCCCCGCCGCGCAGCGCGCGGCCCATTGCCTTCGCCTCGTGGCGCAGGGTGCGCCCGCCGAGCACCGTCCAGGTCGCGGCGGCCATCAGCACGGCCCGGCCGACGGGCCGGTGCCGGGTGCCCAGCGTCGCCGCCGCCCCGACCAGCACCGGCACGCCCACGGCGAGCGCCGTGAACGCCGCGCCGGCCGCCCGCTCCGGCCGGTAGACGTGCCGCTCCAGCGCCCCGGCCGCCCGGCCGAACCCGGCCACGGGATGCCAGCGGCGCGGGTCACCGAGGAGGGAGTCCAGCGCGTACCCCGCCACCAGCCCTGCCGCGTTGGCCACGGCGATCGACTGCCGCACCTGGCACCACCTCCGGCCGGCAGCCTAGCCGCCGCTCCCCACCGCGTCGGCCAGAGCCGGGGCGCGGCCATGTCGGCGACATGGGGGTATCCCGGCGCCAGGACACCGCCATATCCCCGACATGATCACTCTTCCACCGGGACCCGCCCCGTGTCGGGCCGCCGGTCGTCAGGCCGGTACGCCGACCCGGCCCCGGCCCCGCCGACCGCGCCGGGGCGGGGTCACCCCGCCGGCCTCCTCGCCGGACGGCGCGGAGCCGTCGGATCCGGCCCCGGCGGACAGCTCGCCGTGCCCGGGCACGTCCCCGGCGGACAACTCGTCGTGCCCGGGCACGCCCCGCGGGCTACCCGACGGGGACGGGCCAGCATTGGCCACGCCCGCCTCGGTCAGCTCCTCGTCGTCACCGAACGCGCCGAACGCACCGAATGCACCACCCGCGCCGGAGTCGTCGCCGAGCCCGCCGTCCTCACCGAGCCCGCTCTTGCCGCCGAGCCCGTCGCTGCCATCGAACCCGTCTTTGCCATCGAACAACCCGTCGTCCTCACCGAGCCCGTCGTCCTTACCGAGCCCGTCGTCGTCACCGGAGCCGTCGTCCAGATCGTTCCGTTCGTCGAGTTCGTCCAGGCGCTGCGGGTCGAAGGAGGCGTGGGCCGGAACGAAGTCGTCCGGCTCGAAGTCCTCGTCGAAGGGGCGGCCCTCCGGCCCGGTGGGGGGCGGCCCGCTGGGCGCCTGCCCGCGCGGGACCCGCTCGGTCGGCTCGCCGTGCACCCGGCTCTCCGCCTCGGCGTCCTCGACCGTGCTGGTGGCCACGTTCGGCCGGTTGCGCAGGAACCGCCCCCGCCCCCGGGACAGGTCGTGGCCGACGGCGACCGCCTCCAACTCGTACACCGTGCGGTGGTTGCCGGCGTCGTCGGTCCAGTCGCGGGTGTAGAGCCGGCCGGCGACCACCACCGGGTCGCCGACCATCACGGAGGCGGCCACCCCCTCGGCCAGCTTCCGCCAGCAGTTGACGCGGACGCGGAGGCTGTTGCCGTCGACCCACCGGCCGCTGCCCCGGTCGAGGCGGCGGGCGGTGGAGGCCACCTTGAAGTTGGCCACGAGCGTGCCGCTCTGGGTGGTACGCCGCCACTCCGGCGCCGTCAGAACATTGCCGACGATCGTTACGTGCGTGTCAAACATCGTCCCTCCAGGGAAGAGATCGGAGCTTGCCGTGGTGAGTCGACTCGCCCACCGACACTGGCCGCTCCGACCCGCCCTCCGCCATCACGAGGCCGCCACCTGTGGACAACCAGGCGGCCTGTGGACAAGGACCTGATCAAGCCCGGATGTGCTAGACCCCGGCCAGGGAAGCGGCAGGGGCGACCCGCCGGAGGCGTTTCCGGACGGCCCGTGCCTGGGTACAGCTTTGATCAACCGAGCACCACCGACGGCACGCCGTCCGATCAGAAAGGCCACGGGACATGACTTCCTGCCGACCCCGTACGACCGGTTCCGTCCGCACGGACGGCGAGGCGCAGCGATGAGCGCCGTGGCGAACCCCGCGACCGTGGCCGAGTGCCTGCGCGTCGGGGCTGGTTTCTCCCAGGGTGACCGGAACTGGATCGCCGAGCAGTTCGCCACCCTCGACGCCCGGCTGGCCGGCTTCCACGCCGACGCCACCGAGCTGGAGGTGTCGGTGAAGGACCGGGAGGCCCGGGGGCAGAAGGTCACCCTGGAATGCTGGATCGCCGGCCGGCAGAAGATCGTCACCACCTCCGCCGAGGAGGACCTGCACGCCGCGCTCAACGACGTCCGCGACGACCTGCGCCGACGGCTCAACGACGCCAAGACCCGGCAGGAGCCGCGCAACAACAAGCGGCTGCGCGACACCGGCCAACCCGAGGCGGGCCAGCCCGAAACGGAGCTGGACGACACCGACACCGACACCGGCCGCGACGCGCCCCGGGCCGACGCCGAGACCGCCTGACCCGACCCCCGCGTGGGGAGGTGGCGTCCGCCACGGCGGTCCGCCATCTCCCCGGCGGGGCTGCCTTCGGGTAGCTTGCGGGCGTACCGTCGCGGTCGTGGAACCGGATGTGCTGGGGCCGCCGTACGAGCGGCAGACGATCGACCTGGGCACCGACGACGAGGGCCCGGTCGTCGCGACCCTGGTCCGCCGCCGGGCCGACCGGCCGACCCGCCGCGCGGTGCTCTACGTGCACGGCTACGTCGACTACTTCTTCCAGACCCACGTGGCCGACTTCTTCGCCGAGCGGGGCTGGGACTTCTACGCCCTCGACCTGCGAAAATACGGCCGCAGCCTGCTTGCGCACCAGACCCCCAACTTCTGCCGCGACCTGGGCGACTACTTCCCCGAGCTGGACGCCGCCGCAAAGATCATCCGCACCGACGACGGCCACGACACGCTGCTCGTCATGGGCCACTCCACCGGCGGCCTCCTCATCTCCCTCTGGGCGCACGCCCGACGCGACGCCGGCATCGTCGACGGGCTCGTCCTCAACAGCCCCTTCTTCGACATCAACGCACCCTGGGTGGTCCGCAGACCCCTCGCAGCCGCCGTCTCGCGCCTGGGCCGCAGCGCGCCGCGCCGCCGCCTCCCCTTCGGCCTCGGCACCGTGTACGGCGAGAGCCTGCACGCCGAGCACCGGGGCGAGTGGACGTACGACCTGGCGTGGAAGCCGCTCGCCGGCTTCCCGGTCCGGGCCGGCTGGCTGAACGCCGTGCGCGCCGGTCAGCGGCAGCTCCGCGCCGGCCTCGACATCCCGGTGCCGGTGCTGCTGGCCTGCTCGACCCGCACCTTCCGGGGCACGAAGTGGCACGACTCGGCGGCCCTCGCCGACGCCGTCCTGGACGTGGAGCACATGGTCCGCTGGGCGCCCCGCCTCGGCCGGCACGTGACCCTGGCCCGCTTCGACGGCGGCATGCACGACCTGACCCTCTCGGGTCCCGCCGTGCGGGAGAGGGTCTTCGTCGAGGTGGGCCGGTGGGCGGAGGCGTTCCTCGCCGCCGGCCCGACGCCTGAGGAGCCGACGCCTGGGGAGCCGACCTCTGGGGAGCCGGGCGGCGCACCGTCGGCCGAGGAGTGGACCGACCAGCCGACGCCAGAGGTGCCGGCCAGCCGGCCGCCTGCGGAGGCGACCACGCCGAGCGCGGAGGCCGCCGCAGCGAGCTGACCGGGCGAAACAGGGGTGCCCGCCGGCGGCAGGCCGTGCGACGCTGAACGCGCGTCGACGGGCCGCCCCGTCGCGCCGGGCACCCTCGGCGCGGCGGTACCCTCTTGGCGCGAGACCCACCAGCGCGCGCCCGTAGCTCAGCGGATAGAGCAGGGGACTTCTAATCCCAAGGCCGCAGGTTCGAATCCTGCCGGGCGCACAGCACTTCCTCTCAGCCGACCGGCTCGCGTAGAGCTATTCGTGGAGCCATCGACCTACCGTCGGCTCTGTGGCAGGCATGAAGCGACAGCGCAGCGAGATCATAGAGCTCCCCAGCGGTCACTCCGCGTAAGGATCTATGCGGGTGTCGACCCGCTCACCGGCAAGCGGCACTACCTCACCGAGACCGTCCCGGCAGGCCGGAACACCGAGCGCGAGGCCGAGAAGGTGCGGACCCGCTTCCTCAACGAGGTTGACGAGAAGCGCAACCCGCGCACCCGAGCGATGCTGAACCAACTGCTCAACAAGTGGTTGGACGTCGCCGACATCGAGCCGACCACCCGCATGGGCTACGTGAACAAGCTCAACAAGCATGTCCGGCCGGTGCTCGGCAAGCTGGCACTGACCCGACTCGACGCCGAGACGTTGGAGTCGTTCTACGCGAGCCTGCGTCGCTGCCGCGACTGGTGCGGCGGCAAGGCGTACGTGAAGCACCGGGTAGAGGGTGAGCACGCCTGTACGGCGAAGTGTCGGCCGCACGTCTGCAAGCCGCTCAGCGCGTCGTCAGTGCGCCAGATTCACTGGATTCTCAGTGGTGCCCTCAGCCGTGCCGTCCGGTGGCGTTGGATCGCCGTCAACCCCGCCGGGCAAGCCGACCCGCCAGCGCCGCCGCACCCCGACCCACAACCGCCTCACCCGACCGACGCCGCCCGCATCATCACCGAGTCATGGCGCGACCCGGACTGGGGCGCGCTGGTCTGGCTCGCCATGACCACCGGCGCACGGCGGGGCGAACTGGCCGCGCTGCGTTGGCACCACCTCGACCTGGCCGCCCTCCGGCGCAGCGCCTACCTCGACGCAGACGGCACGCTACAGGAGATGGACACCAAGACCCACCAGCAACGCCGGGTCGCCCTCGACCCCGAGACGGTCGCCGTACTCACCGAGCTGCACGCCCGGTACGTCGACCGCCTGGCGCAGCTCGACGCGACGGCCGACCCAGCCGACTACGTCTTCTCCCCCGAGCCGGACAACAGCCGCGGCTACCGCCCCGACACCATCACCCAGCGGTACGGGCGACTCGCCAAGCGACTCGGCATCGACAGCCACATCCACGCCCTGCGGCACTACTCCGCAACCGAGCTGATCAATGCAGGTGTGGACGTACGGACCGTTGCCGGCCGGCTCGGCCACGGTGGTGGCGGTACCACCACGCTCAGGGTCTACGCCGCGTGGCTGTCGGAGTCCGACCAGCGGGCCGCCGTCACCCTCGCCGCCCGGATGCCGACCCGCCCGACGTCGCCCACCCCGCCGAGCAGCCCGTACCGGGTCATTGCCGAGGAACTTCGCGAGCAGATCCGCACAGGAAGTCTAAAGCCAGGCGACCCGCTTCCTACGGTCACCGAGTTGGCTGCGGCGTATGGAGCCTCAGTCGGTACCGCTCACCGCGCAGTGGCTCTCCTGGCAGCAGCCGGCCTGGTCAACGTTGCCCGAGGCCGCCGGGCGACTGTTGCAGGATGGCACCACGAGTAGCGGCCGGACGAGACGGCCAGCGATCCGACAAATGTGGTCCAAATTTCCATATCGCTGCGATCTCGCTCCAACCGGTGCCGTCTGATGTCGCCGTATAAGTCAGGGCACCCGCCTGGGGGTCAGATGCAGCCCCTTTATCGACTTCTCGCTAACGCTGCGACCGGCTAGCATCCAGGATGCCTCCAGCGGGGCAGGTCAGTCTCCGGCCTATACCCGCTAAACGAACAAGCCGGAGCAAGAGTGACTCTTTGGATCCCCCCGAACGCCGATCTTGGAGAACTGGCAGGCCCAAGCCCAGACCCCCGGATGAAGAACTTCATCGGTGGGTTCGACGCTCAGGGACAGGTCCTTCCAATGACATACATGCGGATGCGGGCTGCCGCTGAGAAGTGGGTCATTACGAAAGCCACGCCCGAGGGGCCTGCGACGCTACTCAAATCCTCCCGCGACATGTTTTGCTTGGGCTACTACTCCTACGAGTTGGTAGCCTGCTCTAACTCATGGTCACTCTTTGCCGTCGAGGCGGCATTGAAGCTGCGGTTCAACGCCTCTAAGGGAACCTCCTTTAACCAGCTAATCAAGGCTGCTCACGATCAGGCTCTCATCAGCGACTACCTGGCAGACATCCTAGACACCGGCCGACAGCTCAGAAACCGCTTCGTTCACGAGGGCAAGCAACCAGTCTGGACATTAGGCATGACAGGCAAGGTCATCGGTGCATCATTCAGGATCGTGGCCGATCTTTACCCGGAGGATGAGGATGTGTCGGAATCGGTCGTCGCCGGCTAGCCAGGCAACCGCCATGCGGCACGCCGCCATGGCACTCGATGACTCCGCTCGATCAAGTTCGAGGGGAAGTACCGCACTCCATTAGATGCAAGCCTCTAGAGCGTCGGTCGCATCTCAAACGGCAGCCGAAAACCGGTAACGTGTTGATGTAGTTGATGTAAGAGCAATGGCGGTGTGACTAGCATGGAACATCCACTGCTCGCGCCAGACTGGAGGCGGGCCCCTTGTCTCGGTTGTGGCGAACTGGTGAAGCGCAACCGTGGGTCGTGGGTTGAGGTTGTAGGGCACCCCGACGGGCGCTGGCTCTGCGCCTTTCCGATTGAAGCCGGCCGGGGGCTTGCAACGGACAGTGAACGCTTCCCGATCAGTGACGTATTTCTTCTCGGCGCAGCACACCGTAGGTGCCTGGATGCGTCTTTCCGGCGCATCATCGCCGGCCAGATTCGGTTCCACGCTGGGCTTACCATGGTACGCATTGATTCGCCTCCTCGCGAGGAAATGCCCCCGCTATGGCTGCCGTCCAGAGATGGCGACTGCCCCTTCTGCGAGCGGCTGAGCGGTGCACCGATGACGGACGAACACGTCTGGCCGGAGTGGCTGCAGCGCGAACTCGTATCACTTGGAGCCCGCTTTCCGCAGTACGGCCCAGGACGCGAGAAATCACCCTTAGGTCCGACGGTGCCCGCCTGCGCCGAATGCAACAATCGCTGGTTGAGCATTCTAGATAATGACGTCAAGCCAGTCATTCTAGACATGTGGAAGCACCGTCGCATGCTGGATCCAGAAGAGCAGGAGCTAGTAGCGACGTGGGCGACTGGACGTGCCGTTGTGATGGATGCTCTCCAACCACAGCCAATCTTGCCGCGCTTCTTCGCACATGAGCTGCGCGTAAGCCGAAAACCAGCGGAGGGCACGTGGGTATGGGCCACGGGTTTCGTCGGACCAGAAAAATTTCTCCACACCTGGCATCGACCTCTACGGCTACAGCCACGCGGCGAAAGAATTCCAGATGAGCCAAACGGCCTGTGCGTCACGTTTACCGTATTTCGCGTGGCATTTCAGGTCGTATTCTCATTCTGGCGGGGCATATACGATACCACCCTGAACTATGACGTAGGTGAGCAGCTTACCCAGCTTTGGCCGATGGATGGTGCCGCACATCTGTGGCCCGTTGGCGGCTTCGACTTCGAGGCAATAGAAGACGTCGCGGAGCGGTTTCCGGACGACCTTACCGACGTCGCGTAGGCATGATCGCTACGCCGATCCAGGCCCGTTATAACCCGCTACCCCGATGCTCCTATTAGATCAATGGGTTAGAGCAACGGATGCATCAAACAGACAGAACCGGCTGCACACACCGAGGGACACCTCCTTGCATCCCTGGTGCGTCTTTTCGGCATGATGGTCCAATGAGCTTGCTGGTGCTTGGCGGAACCTGGTTCGTTGGCCACGCGATCGTCACGGCCGCCCTAGAAGCCGGATAGGACGTAACGACGTTCAACCGCGGCACTTTCGGGCCAGACATCGACGGTATTCGCGTGCTCCGAGGTGACCGGACGCGTCCAGCCGACGTCGCCGCCCTGGCCGCTGCCGGGCCGTGGGATGTCGTCGTGGACACCTCCGGCTATGTACCGAGGAACACCCTCGACGTGGCTCGCGCGCTCTCCCCCGTCGCAGGTCGATACGTCTTCATGTCGACGGTGAGCGTCTACCGGGACTGGCCGGTGAAGCCGCTCAGCGAGGAATCCGAGGTGCTCTACTGCCCACCGGACGCCGGGCCGGACTACGGCACCGACACCGAAGACGGGCCGACGCAGTACGGCTACCAGAAGTCAGGGTGCGAAGCTGCCGCGCTGGCCGCGTTCGGCCCGGATCGGACGACGGTCCTGCGGCCCGGTGTGGTGCTCGGCCCACGCGAGTACGTCGGCCGGCTGCCCTGGTGGCTACGCCGGGTTGCTACCGGTGGGACGGTTCTCGCGCCGGGGTCGCCGGATCGGTCGATTCAGCCCGTTGACGTTCGGGACCTGGCCGCGTTCGTCTTGCGCACCGCCGCCGAGGGCATCTCGGGTGCGTTCAACGTCTGCGCCCCAACCGACGGGGCTACGTTCGGGGAGCTGCTTGCCGCGTGCGCCGACGCGACCGGTGCCGCACCGCGGTTCGAGTGGGTGCCGGATGACGTGCTTCTCGACCAAGGCGTGAGGCAGTGGTCGGAGCTGCAGCTGTGGCGCACGTTTGAGGGCGTCTGGCGGGTCGACGCCGTCCGTGCGCATCGAGCCGGCCTGCTCTGCCGGTCGCTGGCCGAAACCGTCGCCGACACCTGGCGGTGGTTGGTCGAGACCGGGGAGGTAAGCGCCCACGACCGGGCCACCGAGATCGGGCTCAGCCGTGACAAGGAAGCGCGGGTGCTCGCCGCGTGGCGAGCGTCAGGAGAGCGGACGGGCTGACGTCTCCGCGAGCCAGACGGAGATTCGTTCGGCAAGCTGCTGCGCTTCCGAGTCCTCGCGCCACGCGGGCGTGGTCAGTAGCTGACCGACCTTCTCCAGCCGCCCGGTCAGCGACACGTTCGCTTCTGCGCCGGTAGGTCGACAACGCCTTGCAACGCTTCGGCCGCGCCGTCTCGGTCGCGCATCTGCAGGTGGGCAGCGGCCACGTCGATCTGCGTCCCGTTGATCTGCGAGTACGGCCGGCGGGACAGCGTTAGAGCTTGATAGACCTGCAACGCCTCACGGGCGTACTTCGCCGCCTGCTCGCCGTTACGCAGATCCAGCCAGGCCGCCGCCGCGCACGCCGCCGCTCTGGCTTCCCCGAAGGCGAACTCACCGCCGACCGACGCGCTGGATACAAGCCGGTTGCCGAGATGGGCTAGTCGACCCTGAACGATCTCGGCACACGTTTCCGCAGCTCACCAGCACCTTTGCCGAGTTGCCGAGACCCCGGGATGGTTCAGCCCTCCCGCAACAACTACCGACCACCCCGCCACCACCACAGCCGAAACAGCACCAGGGCGAGCTGTCGTAAGCCCGACATGTCGCAGAAGAAGACCGCACCTTGGGGCTGAACTGCGGCTATTGGCCTGCTTGACGAGCGGGGTTGACTATGTGGCTACCAAGGGCAGAACGACCGTCCATGTTGTTCGCAGTCGATAGCAGTTGCAGCGCTTCCAAGCGACACCCGCACAGCTTACAGTGTCGGAGCACACCACTCACTGCTTAGGTCAGCATGACAAACGAATGGATAACCCGTGACCGACGATAGATTGCTAGTTCGCGCGTTTGGAATCTCCGGCTATCGAAGCTTCCTCGAACCGCAGTTTCTCCAACCCCTAGGGAAAGTCACTCTTTTGGCGGGGCAAAATAACGCCGGCAAATCAAACGTACTGAGATTCGCAAACAAACACCTAAAAAGAGAGCCAGGGGCTTTCGATTCTATCGACCGCCCAAGGCGGACACTGCCTCAAAACTGGTCCCCATCTCTCTACCTTGCCACGTCACGCCCGCCAGAGGAGCAACTACAACAGAAGATCCGACCCGTCGGCTATCGGTCCAACGACGCTATAAGCGCGGTGCAGAGATTCCTGGATCTTCTGCAAAAGATTGGCCCTGGAGACTGGCTGTGGTTTCAATACTCCCATGCCACCAACAACTCAAGATACCGCACAGCAGGCGAACCCGAGCCGTTTATCTGGCAATTTCCTAGAGAAGCTATTGAGCAGATTTCCAGCTTCTTCTCGCAGAACGACTACAGCCCTCTTCAAATCGCTGGCAATGCACTCGCTGGAACACAGTTCTCCGGCGGCAACATACTTTCGCAAGTCGTAGGACGCCTCATCGATCATTTCATACCAAAACCGGACGACTTGCCGCCCGTAAGATCAATTGAGGCTTTTAGGCAGATTCGACCAATGAAGAACGACAAAGAGGCACTTGGTGATTTCAACGGGATTGGCCTTGTCCAACGCCTTGAGCAACTAGAGCGGCCAAGCCTTGAAGATAGGGACAATCGGGAGCAGTTTAACCGCATTAACGAGTTTGTAAAGTACATTCTTGATGACAGCACCGCCGTTCTCAGCATTCCCCATGATGCCAAAACCATCCATGTTGAGCGATCCGGCGACCTACTGCCGCTGGAGAGCCTAGGCACCGGTGTGCAGCAAGTCATCATGCTGGCCGCCGCCGCTACATTGCTCGACAAGCAGTTAGTCTGCATTGAAGAACCCGAAGTTCACCTGCATCCGCTGTTACAACGAAGGCTCATCAAGTACCTCTCTGATGAAACGACAAATCAGTATCTAATCGCCACGCATTCTGCTCACTTGCTCGACTACGAGGCCGGGCAGATCTTCCACCTCACCCATGGAGCAGGAAGTGGGACCAGGATAGAGCATGCGGTGACACCACATAAGATCGCTAGCCTTTGCGCCGACTTGGGATACAGACCATCAGACCTGCTTCAAGCGAATTGCGTGATATGGGTGGAGGGCCCATCTGACCGCATCTACCTACACCGCTGGATGTCGCTACTTGCCCCCGACCTGGTGGAAGGAATCCACTACTCCATCATGTTCTATGGAGGACGACTTCTCCGGCATCTCAGCCCGAATGATCCCGCCGCCGGCGGGTTAGCTAGCTCTACACAGGAGCACGAGATAGCAGAATTCATCTCATTGAGGAGGTTGAACCGTCACCTAGTAGTGGTCATTGATAGCGACATGACCGGCGCCCGCAAGAGATTGGACGCAACCAAGAAGCGCGTTCTGGATAGCTTCAACGAATCCAAGGGCCCTGGTTTTGCTTGGATCACGAAATGCTATACCATCGAAAATTACGTTAACCCGGACATTCTAAAGCAGGCGGTTAGGGTCGTCCATCCAAAGCTACAACTTGCGTCCCCACTTGGACAGTGGGACCCACCCCTGAGGATGAGAACTGGTTCCGCGCCCGATAAGGTCGCGATCGCCCACGAGGTGTGTCGCCACTTTAAAGTGAGCAATCTGGATAGGTTTGACCTGCGAGAACAGGTCGAACGGCTAATCTCCGTTATTGACAACGCTAATGGGCGAGCGCCTCGGTTCCCCCGCCGGCTACGTGATGCGATGCGCACTAGCGACGGGGCACCGAGTTCGTGATGGGGACGCTGCGCGAGCACACGGGCAGGCCCTGACCTATCGGCAACACCGGCCCGAGGGTGGTCCCAGGGGTGCAGCAGACCCCAGAGACCCAGGGTCAAGGGCTACCCGCAGAGCCGTCGCCAGCAACGCGAGGCGCCCTTGAAACCGGAGAAGCGGCCCGGTATCCGCCGCGCCACATCGCCACCACGGCCCCGGCGTCAGTCTCCCTACGGCGAGGCGGGAGTCGGCTGTTGCGCCAGCCGACCGGTGTTCTGCGTGGCCGGCGTAAAGCAACAGCAGAGGTCCGCATGCGCCCAAGCGGCGGCGCATGCGGACCGCCAAGAGCCGCTCTTGAGGCGATACAGAGACTTTGAACCACATCGCCAACCCTCGGGCGGTGGATCACAGCCGGTCACCACGCCATGGGACACCCCGGCTCACCTTTCCTGGCTGGCCGTGGTGCTATTCGTGGTGCGAAATACAGGTCAACAGAGCAGTCAGGGATAGCCAGAGCAAGAGTTTGCGCAGTTGGTGAAACTGATAAAGCCAGGGATCAGAACGTGAATGCCACTTCTATCCCAAGGCCGCAGGTTCGAATCCTGTCGGGCGCACCTCCCCCACCACAGGCCACCAACCCGGTGCCAGTGATCAGGACAATCGGACCGACGCCGACACCACCGACCGGTGCACGCCGCCTCGTCCTGGTGGGCGGGCCCTCGGTGGGGCCTGACCGATGATTGGTCCGCGCCGTGTCGGTCTGTGTGTGGCGTACCGATTCACGGGAGGCTGGCACGATGCGGAAACTGACCTTCGGCATGAACCTGAGCCTGGACGGCTTCGTCGCCGCGCCCGGTGGCGACCTCGACTGGGGCATGCCGAGCGACGAGTTGTTCCAGTGGTGGTCCGACCGGGTGGGGGCGACGGGCACGGCGCTGTACGGGCGCAGGCTGTGGGAGACGATGAGCTCCCACTGGCCCACCGCCGACCAGCAGCCGGGGGCCACACCGGCGCAGATCGAGTTCGCCCGCCGCTGGCGGGACATGCCGAAGGTGGTGTTCTCCTCGACGATCCGCACGGTCGACTGGAACGCGCGCCTGTTCACTGGCGACGCGGTCACCGAGATCGCGCGGCTCAGGGCCGAGGACGGCGGCTCCATGGACATCTCCAGCGCCACCCTCGCCGCCGCTGCCATGCGCGCCGGGCTGATCGACGAATACGCGCTCGTCACCCACCCGGTCCTGCTGGGTGGCGGCACGCCGTTCTTCACAGCCCTGGACAGCCGGGTGAACCTGACCCTGGTGGAGACCCGGACGTTCCCCGGCGGCGTGATCCTGACCAGGTACGAGACCAGACGCTGAGCACGGCCGCGGGTTCGGGTCCTGCCAGCCCTCCGACAGCCGGCGCGACACCCGGCGGCAAAGGGCGCGACGCCGACGTGCCCGGTCACGCTCCCGACAATGGTTGCCGAGCAGCGCGACCGGGCCTGCGCCCCACACGTGTCAGTGCGGGTCGCCGGACAGGGAGGTGCGCCGTTGTGACGCCATGACCAGGGAGTAGACGTTCTCGCGGAGTTCGCCGAAGAGCGGCGTCTGCTTGGTCGCGATCTGGTCGCGGGGCCGGTCGAGTTCGACCGGCAGGTCCTCGACGACGACGGACGGCCCCTGCGACAGCACGACCACCCGGTCGGACAGGTAGACGGCCTCGTCGATGTCGTGGGTCACGAACAGCACCGTCGTCCCCGTCTCCGCCCAGACCTTGAGCAGCAGGTCCTCCAGGCTGGCCCGGGTCTGGGCGTCCACCGAGGCGAAGGGCTCGTCCATGATCAGCATCTCGGGCCGTACGGCGAGACCTCGCGCGATGGCCACGCGCTGTTGCATGCCGCCGGAGAGCTGCCAGGGGTGCAGCGCCGCGGCGTGGGCCAGGCCCACCATTTCCAGTGATTCTCGTACGCGGTCGCGGACCTCGGTGCGGGGCAGGCCGCGGTCCCGCAGGGGGAGGGCGACGTTCTTCTCGACGGTCAACCATGGGAACAGCGACCGGCTGTAGTCCTGGAAGACGACCGCGACGCCGTCCCGCGGGCCCGACATGCGTTCCTCCCGGAACATGACGTTCCCGGTGGTGATGGGCAGGAGCCCGGCGATGCACATCATGAGGGTGGTCTTGCCGCAGCCGGAGGGGCCGACGACTGATACGAACTGGCCAGGGTGCACGGCGAAGTCGATGCTGCGGACGGCCAGCACGTCGCCCTTGCGCGAGGGGTAGGACTTGCCGAGTTCCTGCACGGCCAGCACGGGCGTGTCGGTGCCGGGGCCCGGTTGGTGCGGTGGGATCGTCACGGGATTCATCCGGGACTCCTCTACGTGGTGTCGTTGTCGTCGGCGGCGCGGAGAGTTGTCGGCGGGAGTTGTGGGTGCGGGGAGTTGTGGGTGCGAGACCCGCTAGTGGCTCTCCGCGCCTTCTGGCCGCACGTTGCGGTGCCACCTGAGCAGCAGCCTCTCGACGACGGCGAAGATGGCGTTGAAGAGGATGCCCAGCAGCGCCAGCAGCACGATGGCCGCCCACAGTTCCGGGAACCGGAACAGCCGCTGCTGGCTCACGATGTAGAAGCCGAGGCCGGCCGTGGCGGCGTACAGCTCGGAGATCACCATGAGCACCAGGGCGATACCGATGCTGATCCGCATCCCCGCGAAGATGGCGGGGCTGGCGCCGGGCAGCAGGACCTGAAGGAAATAGCGACGTCGGGTCAGCCGCAGGCTCTTGGCGGCGGTGACCACCGTGCGGTCGAGTCCCCGTACCCCGTCGTAGGTGTTGATCAGGATCGGCCACAGGCAGCCCAGCGCGATGAGGAAGACGTTCATTCCGCTGGTGATGCCGAAGAGCACGATGGCGATGGGCAGCAGCGCGGTCACCGGCACGGACATGCCCAGCCGGATCAGCGGGTTGAAGAACGCTCCGGCGGGTCGCCACACCCCGATCAGGATGCCGGCGCTGATGCCGATCGCCGCCGCCGCGCCGTAGCCGAGGCCGAGTCGCGCGAGGCTGGGCAGGACGTCGGCCCGGAACTGGTCGCTGAGGAAGAGCGACGACGCCGAGCCGGAGAGCCAGGTGTCGACGAACGCGACGAAGATCTGCGACACCG
Organism: Micromonospora sp. NPDC002575; assembly: GCF_042889525.1. NCBI lineage: Bacteria > Bacillati > Actinomycetota > Actinomycetes > Micromonosporales > Micromonosporaceae > Micromonospora > Micromonospora sp. NPDC002575. The sequence goes on from NZ_JBIARA010000012.1 coordinate 90,065, forward strand.
GCGGGACGAACAGGGACCCGGCCAGCCGGGCGGCGATCTCCCACACCACCAGCAGGGCCGCGAGCAGCCACAGCGACTGCACGCCGCGTCCCATCGCCTGCGCCGAGGCGGCCAGGCTCGGCCGCTTCGCACCGTGATCGCTCATCGTCCGCTCTCCCGTTGGGCCTGGCCCCAGGGGACCACCAGGCGTTCGACCAGGTTGAAGCCGTAGTAGAGGGCCATTCCGAGCAGGCCCACGAGGAGGATCCCCGCGTAGACGAAGTCGGGTCGTTGCGCCTGCTGGTACGTGGTGATGACCGTGCCCACTCCGCTGGTGGCGCCGAGCAGTTCGGCGGAGAGCACCACGATGAGGGCCGTCGAGCTGGCCACCCGCAGGCCGGTGGCGATGGAGGGGGCCGCCGAGGGCAGCACGACCCTCGTCAGCAGCCGCGTTCTGCCCCAGCCCATGCTCCGGCCGGTGGCCAGCATGAGCGGTTCGGTGTCGCGCACGCCGTACATGGCGTTGAGCAGGATCGGCCAGAAGATCGCGTAGATCGCCAGCGACACCTTCATCTGGGTGCCGAGGCCGAACAGCAGGATGGCGATCGGCAGGAACGCCGAGGAGGGGATCGACCGGCCGGCGTGCACCACCGAGGACGAGGGCCGGTAGAACGCGGAGAAGTAGCCCAGGGTCAGGCCGAGCGGAATGCCGACGGCGCTGGCGACGAGCATGGCGAGCAGCCAGGCCCACAGGGTCTGCGCCACCTCCGTCAGGAACGTCGCGTCGACGAGGAGTTCGCCGGCCCGCCGCATGGTGGCCGCCGGGTACGGCAGGGAATCCTGCGAGACCGCCCCGGTGCGTACCACGAGTTCCCACACCACGAACATCGTCACGATGCCCGCCAGCCCGTACGCCCAGTCGGGTGTCGGGCCCCTCCGGCGTGCCTTGGCGGGCACGCCGGAGGGCGACGGGGCGGGGACATCAACCTTGACCGAGTGACTCAACACCCCTGTCACGTCCTCTCCCTTGACGGTCGGTCGGTCGCCGGCAGACGGTTCAGGACCGGGCGAAGTCGGTGACGAAGGGCTCAAGATCGGGCTTCTTCTGCATCATCTTGAGGTCGACCATCTGCTGCGCCATCCGGTCCAGCGCGCCGAGGTCGACGGCGGCCTCGATGGCGTTCTGCGGCTGGGCGGCGAGGGTCTCCGCCGGCACCTTCTGGCACTCGGAGAGCAACCGGAACGACTCGTCCTTGTTGGCCGGGTCGTTGAGCTGCTGGGCGGTCTCGGTCATCGCCTCGTGGAAGCGCTTCGCCGCGTCGCCCTTGGCCACGAAGTTCTTGGCGGCGACGTAGGTCGCGATGTAGACCTTGTTGCTGCTGGCGAAGGGGTCCGCCAGGCTGCGTACGCCGTCGTTGTTGTTGCCGAGCAGCGAGTAGCCGAGTTGGGCCGCGTCGACCCGGCCGCTGAGCACTGCGGGAATCTGCTCGGCGAAGGGCAGCGCCACGAAGCTGACGCTCTCCGGCTCGACCCCGTTGGCCTTCAGCCAGCTCGCGGTCACGATCTGGTTGATACCGTTGATCTCGTTGACCGCGATCTTCTTGCCGGCGAGGTCGGCGGGCGACTTGATCGGGGAGTCCTTGCCGACGAAGACGCCCTGCGCGGGCTTGGCCGGCGGCAGCGCGTTGATGTTCGCGCCGGACACCATCTGGATCGGGAAGCCGGTGTTGTAGGCGTTGATGGCGGTGTATCCGTTGACGTAGCCGAAGTCGGCCGCCCCGGAGAGCACCGCGGCCACGGCCGCCGACCCGCCCCCGGACCGGACCAGCTCGACGTCGAGGCGGTGTTTCGCGTATACGCCTTTCGAGATCGCCCAGGTGTTCCAGATCTCGCAGCCGAACGTCGTGACGGAGACCTTCGTCGTGGCGTTCGCGGCGTCGGCGGCGTCCTCGCCCCCGCCGCAGGCGCTCACGAAAAGCAGGGCGGTGACGGCCGCCGCCGCGCCGATACGTCGTGAAATCATCTTGTCACTCCTATGTGTTCGCATGTGACCCGGCATTCCCACCACTGCTGGCAACGGCGGGTATTGGTGGCGGGTAGGCGCTTGTCGGTTACGGCGCGATCTGGGCTCCACCGCTGCGAACTCGCCCGCCTGGCGCATGCAATCGCCCTGCGGTCTCGATCCGACGTGTCTTGCCCTGGCTTGGAAGGGGGTGGGTGACCGCGTGCCCGCTTCGGCTGGAGCCGGCCCGACGCCGCGGGGGCCCCGGTGGATTCACGGCATGGCCGAGCAGGTTGGTCGCCGGTCGGTGCAGGCTGTCGGGCTGCACCCCAGCAGCACCCTGACGCCTCGCCGACTTGGAGCGAACGTACGTGGCACCACGAAGGCTGTCAAGATGCGGAATGGGATCTCGCATCGCGTGAAGACGCGAGCCAGATGGAGCCGGCCGCTCCCACTTCCGACAGACGCGGTGAGCAGGCGTAACGATACGTCCTCACCGGTTGACGGGGCAGGCGGCAGCGGCTAGCTTCTCCAGCAGATAGCGCCGGCCCGTCGATCCGGGAGTGGACATGAGCTTGGAGACGCCCCCCGAGGCAGTTCCAGCCATCTCCCGCGTGCCGATCGGCCATTGGAAGGGGCCGGAGTTCCCCGCCATCCGCCCCGGCACCGGGGCCGGGAAGGCGCTCGTCCCGTTCTGATCGGGATCCCCGCGTTTCGGAGCACCCTGCCCACCTCCGGCTGGGCCATTCGCACCGGCCACCGCTCAGCTTGCCCACGTGGTGAGCGGACCGGCGCTGGCGGTCGAAGGGGCACGAGACGCTGAGCAGCACGACGCGCGGCCCCGGCACACCCCTCGCCGTCGAAGGCGAGTCGGTGGCTGACGCGACGTACCTGCATCTCCAGCCCGGGAGGCCCCGGCGCACGGAGGCCGAACCCGCTCCCGAAACCCCAGCCGGGCAGGCGGATCGGTTCCCCCACCCCAGTACGCGCGGCGGCCGGCGACGTCCGGGACACCACCTGCGGTCGGCCCCGCCCGGCGGTCTCGGTACTGCCACCGGCACGACGGCGAGCCGGGATCGGGAAGACAGCGCTGCCGGAGGCGACGGCCGCGGCGGCGGAACAGGAGGCGCTGCTCCAGGCGTTCCTGCGCGCCCCCGAGGACGAGCGGGAACATGGCGCACGTGCGCCGGAGATCGTGGGCGCGGGAGCCACCGAGGCTCACGCGCCGCCACGGATGAGGGCCAGCAAGGCGGCATGCGTCCGCTCGTCGGCGGCTACGACAAGCCCGCCGGCGCCCGTGTGCAGCGGCCGGCCGTCGATCCCGGTGACGACGCAACCGGCCGCCCGGCAGAGGGCGATCCCGGCGGCGAAGTGGACGCTGTCGCGCAGGTGGCCATCCGTGACGTACGCGGCGCGGCGTCCGGCGGCGACCCAGGCCACGGCCAGGGTCGTGGACACCACGCGGGGGCGGAACTGCTCGATGAAGCCCTCGTCGGCCAGCATGCGGGCGGCCATGAAGGTGTCCCTGTTCGGGAACGGCGGGTCGAGGTTGACGTCGACCAGCCTGGACTCGGCCGACGGGACGAGTCGCTCGTCCACGTCCCGGCGGCGCACATACGCGGCGTCGCCGTCGGTCCAGAACACCTCCTCGGCGAACGGGTCCGCCGAGGCGGCCACGGCCACCGTCGCGCCGATCTGTAGCGCCACGTTGACCGAGACCAGCATGTTCCTCGCGGCGTAGTTCACCGTTCCGCACAGCGGGTCGACCAGCCACACTCGGCCGTTCCCCTCCCGGCCCGTACGTCCGCCTTCCTCACCGAGCACGACATCGTCCGGACGCGCGGCGCGCAGGACGTCGACGATGGCCGCCTCGGCAGCGATGTCGGCGGTGGTGGCGAAGTCGCCTCCGGCCTTGTCGATGCGCCCCAGCGCTGATCCGTAGTGGGACCGGACGACCGCAGCACCGGCTTTCGCCGCGTCGAGGACCAGCGCCTCATCGGTGATCGACATGAATCCACCCTAGACGGGTAGCGCCGACCTCCAGCCCCCACCAGCACCCCGCTCCCCACCCCCACCCCCGCCCCTCCCCTCCGCCGCCCGCGCCCCCACCCCCGCCCGCGTCGATCTTGCACTTTCGGCCCCACGGAAGGGCGCTTCACCCCTTTTGCCCGGGCCGCAACTGCATGATCGCCGCGGGAGGGCGGGGGGCGGGGAGGCGGGGGGCGGGGAGGCGGGGGGCGGCTACGACCGTTGGCCGGCGTTCGGGACGACTCGTCTGGATGCCACGCCGCCGCCAGTCGCAGGCCGGCCGGGGGCTGGGCGGGGCGCAGGGGCAGGGGCAGGCCGCAGCATGCGCAGCCCCGCCGGCCGCACGAAGATCGACCGGCGGGCGACGGCATCGCCCTTGCCGTCGAGCTGGTACACGTCGAGCCACACCCAGCCGTCGAAGGTGATCCAGTCGAGCACCCGGATGACCCGGCGCCTGATCGGCTCGACGAACTGCACGCTGGCGGCCCGGCTCACCTGCACCAGGTCGCCCGGCTTCGGCAGCGGCGCGCCCGTCGCCGGCACCCGGCGACCGCCGGTCACGACCCCTCCCCCGACCCGCGCCGACGTCCCTCCCCGGGCCGCAGCCGGCCGCCCTGCCCCGGCCTGGGCCGAACAACGTCCCCCGGCCCGGGCCGAACAACCTGCCCCGGCCCGGGCCGGCCGCTGCCCTCCCCCGGCCAGTGCGCGCGGCCGATCGGGATGCGGTGCCGGGCGTGGCAGGGCAGCTCCGCGCCGCAGCGGCACACCCTGCGCCAGCGTTTCCAGCTCCAGACCGGCCGGTGCCGGCGGGCCAGGGTCAGGGCGACGGCGACCACGTATTCCTCGTACGTCACGCGCACCCGGCGTCCTTTCCGAAGAATAGCGCCGCCCCGCCCGCGCGTGACTCGCTACGAGCGGGACAGCGGGCTATTGCCGACGCCATTTCTGACGCCCCTCGCCACCTGCCGACATTCGACATCCTGTTACCCGACCACCACCTTGCGCAACACAACCCACCCCCTCTAGCCTCAATTCGAATCACCCCCCGAGGAATGGAGGAGACAAATGCGCGGGAAGAGGATCGGCATGTTGCAGGGAAACCGCGGTGATGTTGCATGACGGATGAAACAAGCGGGTCGACGGTCCCCCGGCGGCAGCTCGGCAGGCTGCTCACGCAGCTTCGCGAGGACGCCTCGGTCTCGCTGGACGCCGCCGCCGAGGGGCTGGACTGCTCGCGGCAGAAGGTGTGGCGCATCGAGAAGGGACTCGTTCCGGTGCGGGTGGTGGACGCCCGCGCCATGTGCGAGATATACCGCGCGCCGGAGGACATGAAGGCGATCGTCACCGGCCTGGCGAAGGAGACCCGCGCCAAGGGCTGGTGGCACTCGTACGGCGAAATTGTCCCGCCCTGGTTCTCCCTCTACGTCGGGCTGGAATCGACCGCCGCCCTCATGCGCCATTACGACGCCGAACTGATCCCGGGGCTGCTCCAGACCCGCGAATACGCCGCCGAACTCTTCCGCCGCAAGAATCCCACGATGAGCGAGGTCGAGCGGGAGAAGCTCGTCGAGGTGCGGATGCACCGCCAGCACGTGCTGACCCGGCGGCTGCCCAGCGCGCCCACGCTGAAGGCGGTGCTCAGCGAGGCCGTGCTGCGCCGCACCATCCCCGACCGGCGGGCGATGACCGGGCAGTTGCGCCACCTGCTCGACATGGCCGCGCTGCCCAACGTCAGCCTGCGCATCCTCCCGCTGGCCGCCGGCCCGCCGCTGGCCAGCGAGACGGGCACCTTCGTGGTGCTGGACTTCCCGCAGGCGTTCGGCCGGGCCGCCACCGAGCCGACGACCGTCTACCTGGAGAACATCACCGGCGCGCTCTACCTCGACCGGCCGGCCGAGGTCGCCGCCTACGAGCATGTCTGGTCCGACCTGGAAACGCTCGCCTCGGATGAGGCAGAATCAGAAAAAATGATCAACATGATCATCGAGGAGCGCGCATGACTGACCTTGCCGGTGCCGTCTGGCGCAAGAGCACCCGCAGCGGCGGCAGCGGCGGCAACTGCGTCGAGGTGGCCGCCAACCTGCCGGGCGTCGTGGGCGTACGCGACAGCAAGGACCCGGCCGGGCCGGCGCTCCGGTTCGCCCCGACGGCCTGGACCACCTTCGTGGGCCGGGTGCGGCACACGCCGCGCTGACCGCGACCGGGGCCGCGACCGCGACCAGAGCTGAGGGCCGAGGCCGGGCCGCGACCGGGGTTGTAGCCGCGACCGGGGTTGTAGCCGCGACCGGGGCCGCCCACCCTGCCGGCGGGCGGCCCCGAAGCCACGACGGATGCGGGACGGGTCAGTTTCGCCCGGGGTGCCCGACCAAAGTGGTCAGCGAGCGCGGCGGCAGCTCGACCGTCGGGTGCGCGCCGCGCCCCGAGACGAGCCCGTCGACCTTCTCCAGCCTGTGCGTCGAGTCGGTGAGGTAGGCGGTCGGCCTCCGCAGGTCGACTGTGGTCCGCACGGTCTCGGTCGAGTTGTTGATGACCTGCACCACCTCGGTGCCGTCGGCGTTGCGGTAGGCCGACACCGCCAGGCCCGCCGGCGCGCCGTCGACGCCAATCCGCACCGCGCCGGGCCGGATGAACCTGCTGTACGCGGCGAAGGCGTACAGCCGGGAGGACACCCGGTAGCTGTCGGTGGCGTTGTCGACCTGCACGAGGGCCGCCGTCCCGCCTCGGGACGACCCGAGCCAGTAGACGAAGGCGCTGGCGTCGGCCTTGGCGAGGGTGTCGTGGATGCGCTGGGCGACCGCGATGCCGTCGGTGCCCTTGCCGCTGTCCCACGCCTCGTTCCAGCCGTCGGCGGTGCTCGACGGGGCCCACTCCGTCATCCAGGTGCGTGCCGTGGTCGGCAGCGGGCGATCCGAGGGGCTGGCGTAGCCGTGCCCGGTGAACAGGTCCAGGTGGCGGCGGGCCTCCGGGTCCGCCTCGATCGCCTGCGCGTAGGAATCCGACTGCTGCCAGCCGAACGAGTCGCAGCAGGCCAGCCCCACCCCGGCCTGCTCGGCGACGGGGCCGAGGACCTTCACGAACTCGGCGGCCTGCGCCGGGGTGAAGCGCATCGAGGCGTACGGGGCCGTCCAGTCGGGTTCGTTGGTGAACCCGATCTCGTCGATCCGGATGCCCTCCTGCCGGTAGAACCTGGCGTACTGCACGAGATAGCGCGCGTACGCCTCCCGCCAGTCGCCGCTGGCGCAGGTCACGCCCGACAGGCCGCAGAGGCTGCCGCCGTTGGCGTCGGTGCCGTTGTCCTTCATGTATCCCGGTGCGCTCCACGCGTCGGCGTAGAACCGGTTGATGCCGCGCTTGCGCGCCTCCTTGGCGTACCACACCTGGCCGCCGTCCCAGCCGTCCCACCGGTAGTTCGGGGTGGCCGCCGGCCCGCCCGGGTCGGTCGGCTGGATGGACAGCATGTTGTCGTACACGTCGGTGGCCGACGAGCCGATGCCGAGCCGCAGGATCGTCGGCGCGGCGCCCTTGCGCCGGTCGAGGAGCAGGTCGAGGACCTCCGCGCGCTTCGCCTCGGACAGGTCGTGCACCAGCGTGGCGCGCTGGAAGGCGATCGAGTAGCCGAAGCCGTCGATGCTCTGGTGGATCTCGGCGCGGTCGAGGTCGAGGCTCAATTGTGGACCGGGTCGGAGGCCGGCGTGGGCGGGCGGGCCGGCCAGGACGGTGACGGCCGCGACGGCGGCGGCGACAGCGCTGGCGACCATGCGGGATCGAAACACGAAGTTCTCCTTGACGTCGCGCGGGAGACACTTCGGGCATACTACAGACATTGACGCTAGTCGTCGGGTATCGAATCTTCTGAGACGGGAGCAGAAATGCGAACCACCGCGCACAGGAAGATCGGAAAGCTGGCGGGGGCCCTGGCCGCCACGGCCGCCCTCGTCACCGCCACGGCCACGCCGGCTCAGGCCGCCGCGCCGGCCCGGGCCGGTACGGCAGCGCAGGCCGGTACGGCAGCGCAGACCGGTGCGGCAGCGCAGACCGGTGCGGCAGCGCAGACCACCGTGCCGGGCCGCGTCCACGTGGCCACGATCGTGGTGGCCGACTCGACCACCCAGCCCTTCCGTATCCCCTACGGCGCGTCGATCACCGAAGGCACCATCACCTTCTACAACCGCAGCCTGGACATCACCGGCTACGTGAAGGCGGTCAGCGCCTCGCGCACGGTCGAGTTCATCGGCTACAACGGCAACCTCAGTTGCTACTTCGACGAGACGCGCACCGCCTCGGCGGGCACCACCCGCACGTTCGGGTTCGGCGAGACGTGCGACGTGGCCGGCGGTTTCACCGCAGTCGAGGTCTACTTCCCGGTCTAGCCACCACTCCGCCCCGAGCGACCGCGCCTCACCCACCCGGATCTTGGACACCTGACGTACGCCACGAACAGCAAGTGTCCAAGGTCCGGGGAAACGGCGGCGGCGGCCAGCCGGCGTCCCGTCAACGGAGGGCCCCCGAAGGCGCTCGCGCCTCGCGGGCCGAAGATCGTGCTCGATCCCGGAAAGAGTGGCCACTGACGGGGAGTGGGACCACTCATTCCCTGATCGAGCACGATCTTGTCGGGCCGCCGCCAGGCGAGCAGGCGTCAGGCGAGCGGGTGCCAGGCGAGCGGGCGTCAGGCGAGCAGGCATCAGGCGAGCAGGCATCAGGCCAGCGGGCGCCAGGCCAGCGGGCGTCAGGCGACGGTCGTCGTCGGGCCGCCGCCGCTGCCCCGGTCGTCGAGCACGAGGGGGGCGCGACCGCGCACCGCGTACCGGATGTGGGTGACCTCCGGCGTGGCGACGACCCGCGTCGGGGTCAGCTCGATCGCCTCCTTCTCCCCCAGGTCGAGGTCGGCGTCGAGCAGCCGCAGCCCCGCGCCGAGCACGACCGGCACGATGTGCAGTTCCAGCTCGTCGAGCAGGCCGGCCCGAAGCACCTGCCGGACGAGGCTGCCGCCGCCGGCCACGGCGACGTCCCGGCCGCCGGCCGCCGCGCGGGCCTGCTCGACGGCGCTGGCCACGCCGTCGGTGACATAGGTGAAGCTGGTGCCGCCCCCGCGCACCAGGGTCTCGCGGGGGCGGTGGGTGACGACGAAGACGGGCGCGCGGAACGGCGGCTCCTCGCCCCACGGGATCTCGCCGCCGTCGGCCATTCGCCGCCCCATCACGTACGCGCCGGCCGCGCCGAAGGACTCGGCGACGATGTCGGAGTTGGCGTCCCGCTCGCCACCGGCGAAGCCCTGCCGTTCGCGCCACGCCATCGCGTTGGTCACCCAGCGGGTGACCCGGAAGAAGCCGGCGCTCTCGGCCGAGTCCATCCAGTCGCCGTCGCCGGCGTGCCGGGGGCCGGCGTAAAAGCCGTCCAGCGACACGGACAGCTGCGCGGTCACCTTCGTCATCTCGCGGTCTTCCTCTCCGTCGGACGGCCACCGGCTCCGGTGCCCCTGCGGCCACCGGTTCCGGTGCCCCTCACGCAACGGTCGGAGCCGGCCGGGGAACACGGACAGGAGTCCACCGTGACGACCGTCACACCTTAGGGCGTTCGCCGACGGTCTGGCCGCCGCTGCGCTCCCCCGTCGGGCGGAACCCGAGCCGCAGGCAGGACCCCCTCCCCCGGCTGCCGGCTGCCGGCTGGTGAGGATGCGCCGCTCGCCAGGTCAGGGCGTGCGGGGGCCGATGCCGTCCTTCGGCGTGGGCGCCACCAGCAGCCCCACCTGGTGGCCGATGAACCGGTAGACGACCTGGCTGGCCGCCCACATCAGGTAGCCCCGGTCGTCGCGGCCGACCGCCCGCCCGTCGGCGTGGCCGACGCTGACGAACAGCACCCAACTGCCCGACGTCGACACCACGTCGACCGTCTCGCCGTCGAGCCCGGCCTGCGCGGTGCCGGAACGCAGCGGGCCCCGGCGCTCGCGGGCCACGGCCTCGGTCGGGAACAGCACCGCCGCGAGGCGCACCACGGCGTCACTGTCGTCGGTGGTCCAGCTTCCCCGCACGGTACGCACGCAGCCGTGCAGCCGCGCGTCGCCCGCCAGCACCCCGGCGCAGCCCCGCCGGTCCTCGGTCGACGTGCGGGTGAGCGTGTCCCCCGCGGCGGTGAACGTGCGCTCGGGCAACGCCAGCTCGGCGGTGACCGGCACGGGGTCGGCCCGGCCCAGGGCCACCCCGAGCATGGCCAGGCACGCCCCGGCCGCAACCAGCGACGCCCAGACGGGCGGCAGCGCCGCCTTCCTGCTGTCGGCGAGCACCGCGACGACGAGGAGGGCGAGCAGTGCCAGCGCGAGACCCGCCCAGGCCCAGGTGATGCCGGTGGCCGTCGCGTACCGGGCGGGGCCGTCGAGGAGGTCGTCGAGATCGCGACGCCGGCCGGGGATGAAGAGGTAGGCGCCCAGCACCAGGGGCACGGCCACCACGACCACCGCCAGGCGGGCCCGGGCGGGCAGCCGGGACCAGAGCGCGACGGCGGTCACCACGTAGAGGAACGGCACGGTGATCAGCAGCCAGCCCGCCGTGGCCATGCCGGGCCCGGTGCAGCCGGTGACCGCGCACGCGTACCCCTCGATCCGCTCCCGGGTGGCGGGGCCGATCACGACCGAGGCGATGGGGAAGGCGACCAGGCCGAGCACGAGCAGGACGCCGATCAGCGCCCCCGAGCGGGCGGACCGGGCGGCCGCCGGCGTGGCGCCACGCTCGGCCTGCGGGGCGGCGTGGGCCTGCGGTCGGCCGTGCCGCCGTTCGGCGTCCGCGCGGGCCTCCGCGACCAGGTCGACGGACCGGCCCCGGCCTCCCTTGAGGTTCCACATGAGCGCGAGGCTAGAACAGCCGCGCACCCCGCGGCCGGCCCGGCCGGGCGGCCCCGGTCAGGCGGTGGCGGCGCGCCGGCCGCCCCGGTCGAGCGCGAGGGCCTCCTCCGGCGTGGGCGCGGTGCCGCCGAGGTGGGCCGGCTGCCACCAGGTGTCGTCCGGCCCGGCCGGGGTGTCGGGGTACGTCCGCTGGGCGTGGTCGACGAGGGCGCTCAGCCGGGTCTTCAGCTCGGCGCTGAGGGCGTTCGCGTCGGCGTGGTCGGCCGGGTCGATCGGCTCGCCCACCAGGATGGTGATCGGGGTGTGCCGGCGGGTCAGCGTCCGCGGGCGGCCCTTCGTCCACAGCCGCTGGGTGCCCCACAGCGCGACCGGCAGCAGCGGCACGGCGGCGTCCTGCGCCATCCGGGCCGCCCCGTTCTTGAGGTCCTTCACTGTGAACGAGCGGCTGATGGTGGCCTCGGGAAAGACGCCCACCACCTCGCCGCGGCGCAGCGCGTCGACCGCCGTGCTGTACGACCCCGCGCCGGCCCGCCGGTTGACCGGGATGTGCTTCATGCCGCGCATCAGCGGGCCGGAGACCTTGTGCGCGAACACCTCGTGCTTGGCCATGAACCGCACCAGCCGGCCGGACGCGTGCGCGCCGTATCCGCAGAAGATGAAGTCCAGGTAGCTCACGTGGTTGCTGGCCAGCACCGCGCCGCCGGTGCGCGGCACGTGGTGGCTGCCCTCGACGGTCAGGCGCAGGTCGAGGACCCGGAACATCGTCTTGGCGGCGGCGATCACGGGCGGATACACGAGTTCCGGCATTCGGCGACTTTACCCTGCTGGGGGTGGGGACACGCCAGAGCCCGACGCCCCGTCCCGCGCGTGCCGCCACCCCCGGGAGACCCCGTCAGTCGGCCAGGTTGTGCAGGTCCAGCCGGCCCCGGGCGAACGCGTCGACCTTTCCCCACCGGCCCGGGATGTCCAGCACCTCGATCCGGCCCATGCCGATGGGCAGGCGCGGCTCGACCGACAGGTGCCCGTCGTGCGGCTCGATGCCGAGCATGGTGCGCAGCAGCAGCATCGGGGCGCCCGTCGACCAGGCCTGCGGGCTGCACGCCGTCGGGTACTCCACCGGGAACTTGGTCAGCTCCCGCTGGTAGCCGCCGAACGCCTCCGGCAGCCGCCCGTCGAAGTAGCGGGCCGCGTCGAGGATCCCGTTGGCGATGACGGCGGCCTCCTCGGCGAAGCCGTACCGGCGCAGCCCCCACGCGATGAAGGAGTTGTCGAACGGCCAGATCGTGCCGTTGTGGTAGCCGATGGGGTTGTAGCGGACCTCCCCCTCGGCCAGCGTCCGCACCCCCCAGCCGGAGAACAGTCTCGGCCCGACCAGGTGCTCGGCGATCCGGCCGGCCCGGTCGTGGTCGACGATGCCGCTCCACAGCAGGTGGCCGATGTTGGAGCTGAGCACGTCGGCCCGGCGGCCGTCGGGGTCGAGGGCGAGCGCGTAGAACTGGCCGTCGTCGACCCACCAGTCCCGGTTGAACCGCTCCTTGAGCTGCGCGGCCTCCCGCTCCAGCCGGTCGGCGTACGCGGGGTCGCCCCAGAACTCGCGCGCCATCCGGGCGGCCCGCATCTTCGCGTCGTACGCGTACCCCTGCACCTCGCAGGTGGCGCGGGGGAAGGGCAGCAGGGTGCCGTCGCGGTACGAGATCGAGTCCCAGGAGTCCTTCCAGCACTGGTTCTCCAGGCCGGTGTCGGTGTTGCGCCGCTCGTACCAGATGTAGCCGTTGCCGACCAGGTCGGCGTAGTCGTCGATCCACCTCAGCGCGGCCCGGCACTCCTGCTCCAGCTCCCGCACCAGCGCCTCGTCGCCGCTCCACCGCTCGTACTCGTCGAGCAGCACCACGAACAGCGGCGTCGCGTCGACCGAGCCGTAGTACGGCGAGTGGGGTTGTTCCTCGAACGCGGCCGTCTCGCCGTAGCGCATCTCGTGCAGGATGCGCCCGGGGTCCTCGTCGCGGAAGTCGTCGAACCGGGTGCCCTGCAACGAGGCGAGGATGCGCAGCGTCGTCTTGGACAGCGCCGGGGCGAACGGCAGCACCTGGAGGCAGGTCAGGATGCTGTCCCGGCCGAACATCGTCATGAACCAGGGCAGGCCGGCCGCGGGCAGGGTGGTGCCGCCCAGCGACAGGGGCGAGAAGCGCAGCGCGGCGAGGTCGACCAGGCTCCGCTGGTACGTGCGGGCCAGGTGCTCGCACTCGGTGTTCACCTTCGGCGCGGCGGCGATCCACTCCGCGAGGTCCTGCTGGAGGGCCAGCCGTTCGGTGCCGTGTGCCCGTACGCCCATCCGCAGGTCCCGCCCGCCCGGCCCGAGGGCGAAGGTCTGCACGTCGATGCCGGTGCTCCACTGCTCGTTCGGTTCGAGGTGGATGCTGAACTCGAAGCCGTTGCGGTCGTACGTGGCGGTCCGCGAGCAGCAGATGACCGTCTCGCGCCGGAAGTTGCCCCGCCGGTAGCCCAGGCGCAGCCGGTCGGCCTCGGCCTCGGCGTACAGCTCGCCCTTCTTGTTGACGATCTCGTCCTTGACCTGGAACAGGTCGGCGAAGTCGGAGCCGGCGTCCATCCGGACCCGCAGGTCGACGGGCTTCTCGTCGTGGTTGAGGATGGTGAGCTCCTCGCGGAAGCTGCCGCCGACCATCCGCTCGCGGATGATCGACAGCTTCGCGTCGACGTAGTGGGTGGCCATCCCCGGCACCAGGAAGAACCGCGCCTCGTAGTACTGGAGGTCGTCGTAGGACAGCGCGTTGAGCCGTTCGCCGTTGACGGTGAGCACCCAGCGGGACAGGAACCGGGTGTCGAGGGAGAACATGCCGGTGGGCTCGCTGGGGGTCGCCTCGATGTCGCCGGTGTCCTCGGAGACGACGAAGGTGCTGCCGTCGAGGATCCGGATCGTGTTGCCCTCCGTCATCAGCGTGCCTCCTTCTGGAACAGCCGGCGCGGTCCCTGGCTGGTCGGCGGGCCGGGAAAGAGCCGCTCCACCTGCACCACCAGCCGGGCGTCGCCGCTGACCGTCATGTCCCCGCGCAGGATCGCGGCGATGCCGTCCTCCCGGCCGGCGGCGAGGTCCTCGAAGAGGACGGGGTTGGTGTTGACGACCGTGTCGGCCTCCCGGTCCTCCCGGCTGACGCTGATCCGGCCCCGGTCGATCGCGACCAGCCAGTGGGTGGTCTGCGGCCCCTCGTGCAGGTCGAAGCGGATGGTTCCGGAGGTCTTGACCAGCAGCGGCTCGTATCCCCGCCGGTCCAGGTCCTCGAAGAATCTGGTGGTCGCGTCCGGCATCGGGCCCCTCCCCTCCCGTCGACCCGCGGCGTTCGACGTCACGGAAGGGGTCCCCGTCCGGTACGGGGTCAACCTCGCCCGGATGGGGTGAGGCGGCGGTGCGCGGGCACGACGCGACGCCGGCCCCCGGGGTCGGGGGCCGGCGTGCCGCGGCGGACGGTCAGTTGTTCGGGTCGTCGGCGCTGACGTCCGCCAGCACCGACTGCGGTTCCCGCTCGACCGCGAGGTCACCCATGGAGACCAGGCCGACCAGCCGGCCGTCGTCGATCACCGGCAGCCGACGTACGGCGTACGTGCGCATGAGGTCGGCGGCGGCCACGGCGTCGTCGTACTGGCTCACCGTGATCACGTCCCGGCTGGTGATCTGGTTCAGCCGGGTCGTGTTGGGGTCCATCTCCTCGGCGACGCCCCGGACCGCGATGTCCCGGTCCGTGACGATGCCGACCACGTCGTCACCGGCAGTGACCACCACATCGCCGATGGCGCTGTCGCGCATCTCCCGCGCGGCGGCGGTGAGCGTCTCGTGGCCGTCCATCGTCACCAACCGGGTCGTCATGAACTCTCCGACCGTTGTCATGGTGCTCCCCTCTCGGTGTCGGCACCGCCTCGTCTACCCGCCGCCCCGGCGGGGTAACGCAGCACGCGACGGGGGCGCGGCCGACGGTCAGCGCAGGTCGGCGGCGACGAGTTCGGCGAGCTGGACGGCGTTGAGGGCGGCACCCTTGCGCAGGTTGTCGTTGGAGCAGAACAGGGACAGGCCGTGCTCCACCGTCTCGTCTGCGCGGATCCGGCCCACGTACGTCGGGTCGTGGCCGGCGGCCTGCAACGGGGTCGGCACGTCGGACAGGGCCACGCCGGGCGCGCCGTCGAGCAGCTCGTGGGCCCGCTGCGGGGTGATCGGCCGGGCGAACCGGGCGTTGATCTGGAGCGAGTGCCCGGTGAAGACGGGCACCCGGACGCAGGTGCCGGAGACCTTCAGCCCGGGGATCTCCAGGATCTTGCGGCTCTCGTTGCGCAGCTTCTGCTCCTCGTCGGTCTCCGCCGAGCCGTCGTCGACGATCGAGCCGGCGAGCGGGAGCACGTTGAACGCGATGGTCCGGGCGAAGACCCGGGGGGCGGGGAACTCGACGGCGCTGCCGTCGAAGGCCAGCCCGGCGGCCTGCTCGGCGACCTTGCGGACCTGCTCCTCCAGCTCGGCCACGCCGGCCAGGCCGGCCCCGGAGACCGCCTGGTAGGTGGAGATGACGAGGCTCACCAGCTCCGCCTCGGCGTGCAGCGGGCGCAGCACCGGCATCGCGGCCATGGTGGTGCAGTTCGGGTTGGCGATGATGCCCTTCGGGCGGCGCGCGGCGGCGTGCGGGTTGACCTCGGCAACGACCAGCGGCACGTCCGGGTCCATCCGGAACGCCGACGAGTTGTCGATCACCACCGCGCCGGCCTCGGCGACCCGGGGGGCGAGCTCCAGGGCGGTGCCCTTGCCGGCGGAGAAGAGCACGATGTCCAGGCCCGCGTAGTCGGCCGTGGCCGCGTCCTCGATCGTCACCTCGCCGCCGCGCCACGGCACGGTCCGTCCGGCCGACCGGGCGGAGGCGAACAACCGCACCTGCTCCGCCGGGAACTCGCGCTCCGCCAGCACCTGCCGCATCACGCCACCGACCTGGCCGGTGGCCCCCACAATGCCGATCCTCATGCCCGCGAGGCTACCCAGGTCGCCGCCCGGGCCGGGAAGGCTTTCCCACCGCCCGGGCGGCGACGCGGGTCACACCTCCTACGGCCGGACGTCGACGATCTCCCCGAGGCCGGTGGCCGCCAGCTCGTCGCGGATGACCGCGGCGTCGCCCTCGACCACCAGGGTCAGCGACTCCGGGTGCAGGTGGGTCGCGGCGGCGGCCGACACGTCGGCCACGTCGGCGGCGAGCAGCGACTCGCGCAGCCGGGCGTGGTAGTCGTCCGGCAGGTCGTGCACGACAAGGGTGGTCAGCGCCGACGCGATCGCCCGGGGGCTCTGCAACTCGACCGAGAGCTGCCCGGCCCGCCACGAGCGGGCCACCGCCAGCTCGTCCTCGGTCACCCCGCCGGCCCGGGTACGGGTGATCTCCCCGACCGCCTCGACGAGGGCCGGCGCGGTCACGGCCGTCTGCACCCCGGAGCTGACCGCGAACCGGCCGAACCGGCGCGACGAGGCGAAGTCGCCCCGGATGCCGTACGTGTAGCCGCGCACCTCGCGGATCAGGTGGTTGAGCCGGGAGGTGAACGCCCCGCCGAGCACCGTGCCGGCCAGGGCCATCGGCACGTGGTCGGGGTGCGCGCGGTGCGGGGCGGCGTGGCCAAGCCGCAGCGTGGACTGCACCGACCCGGGACGGTCGACCAGGATGATCCGCCGCCCGGCGCGCAGCGGCACGTCGATCGGGCCCTCGACCGGGGTCGGGCCGCCGCCGGTGCCGGCGAACGCCGCCGCGCCCAGCGCGTCCAGGTCGAGCCGGTCCAGGTCACCGGCGACGACCAGGGTGCCGGGGCGCAGGAACCACTCGGAGTGGAAGACGGTGACGTCCTCCGGGTCCAGGGCCGCCACCGAGTCCGGGTCGCCGTACATGGGCCGGCCCCAGCGGTTCTGCGCGCCGAACAGGTCGGCCCGCAGCGCCGCCTCGGCCCGGGGGCCGGGGTTGGCCCAGTCCATCCGCAGGGCGGTCGCCTCGTCGTCGCGGACCCGCCGCACGTCGTCCGGGTCCAGCTTCGGCGTGCGGACGGCCTCGGCGAGCAGCCCGACGGCGGCGCCGAGCCGCTCCACCGGGACCTGGACGCTGACCTGGAACGAGTCCCAGTCGAGCCCGGTCACCAGCTCGGTGCCGAGCGCCTCGATGGCCAGCGCGTACGCGGTGGCGTCCCGCTGCGCGGTGCCCTCCTCCAGGGCCTTGGCCAGCACCGCGCCGAGGCCCTCCCGGCCGGCCGGCTCGCGGCCCGCCCCGGCGTCGAGCAGCAGCAGCGCCACGGCCAGGTTCTGCCCCGGCAGGTGCGCGGCGACGACCCGGCCGCCGGCAACGTCGCGGCGCGTCACCTGCGGGAACCGGTACGGCCGGGCCAGCCCCGGCCCGGGACGGTCGGCGATCAGGCTCATGCGGTCTCCTCGGGCAGGTAGGTCAGGGTGACCCGGTCGTCGGCGCGCAGCGCCTCGGCGGCGAGTTCGGCGATCTGGTCGGCGGTGACCGCGAGCCAGGCGGGCAGCCGCTCGGCGGCCCTCGCCGGGTCGCCGAACTGCGTGGCGTACCGGCCGAGGGTGTCGGCGCGGCCGTCAACGGTGGACATCTGCCGCCACCACGCGGTGCTGAGCAGCGCCTTGGCCCGGTCCAGCTCGGCGGCGGTGACCGGCACGGTGGCCAGCTCGTCGACGACCTCGGCCACCCCGGCGGCCAGCCGCTCCCCGGTCACCCCGTCGCGGGCGGTGGCGGTGACGATCAGCGGGGCCGGCGCGTGCCGCAGGTCCACCCCGTACGCGCCGACGAGGTCGGGCTGAGCGAGCCGCTCGCCGTCGGCGAGGCGCTGGTAGAGGCGGCTGCCCCGGCCGCTGCCCAGCACGGTGGCCAGGACGGTCAGCACGTCGTACCCCGGGGTGCCGAACGGGTGGGTGCGGTGCGCGACGAACACGCGGGGCGCGGGCACGGCGGCGGTGACGGTCTCGGCGACCGGCGCGCCGGCGCGGGGCACGTGCCGGCCGTCCGGCGCGGCCGGGATCGACTCCAGGGCCGGGATCGCGCCGAAATACTTGTCGGCCAGGGCGAACACCTCGGTCGCGGCGGCGTCGCCGACCACGGTCAGCACGGCGTTGTTCGGCGCGTAGTACGTGCGGTGGAACGCCTGGAAGGTGGCCAGGTCGGCGGCGTTCAGGTCGGCCATCGACCCGATCGTCGCGTGGTGGTAGGGGTGCCCGGGCGGATAGAGCAGCGGCAGCAGCCGCAGCCACGCGTCGCCGTACGGGACGTTCTCGTAGCGCTGGCGGCGCTCGTTCTTGACCACGTCCCGCTGGTTGTCCAGGGTCTCCTGGGTCAGCGCCGGCACCAGGCCGCCCATCCGGTCGGCCTCCAGCCAGAGCGCCAGCTCCAGGTGCTCCGCCGGGACGGTCTCGAAGTAGTTCGTCCGGTCCGGGTTGGTGGTGGCGTTCAGCGAGCCGCCGGCGCCCTGGACGAGCTTCATGTGCTCGGTCTTCGCCACGTTCACCGAGCCCTCGAACATGAGGTGCTCGAAGAGGTGGGCGAACCCGGTCTGCCCGTCGGGCTCGTGCCGGGAGCCCACGTCGTACCAGAGGTTCACCGCGACCGCCGGCGCGGTGCGGTCCTCGCTCACCACCACACGCAGGCCGTTGTCCAGTCGGGTCGTTTCGATCGGCCAGGGGAAACCGCTGTCGGGCATGGCCCGACGCTATCCGATCCCGAGGTCGCAGACGTGACGCGCGTGGGTCGGCGCGGCGCAGCCGGCACGCCGCCGGCCTGGGGCGGCGGCGTGCCGGCTGGGCTCAGTCCGGGGGCTCGACCGTGGTCACCGTCTCGTCGGAGGTGCGCCGCTCCCGCACGGTGTCGGGGGCGGCGGCGCGGTCGGCCTCCCGCCGGTCGGACTCGTCGAGGATCGCCTCGGCCTGGGCGTACGCGTCGTCGCTGCCTACCGCCGCCTCCTCGGGCAGCAGGTGGGCGCGGGAGGAGATCCGGTCGGCGTCGCTGCGTTGGTGGGTCATGCCGGAGTCTCTACCCAGCGGGCGGCTCAGCGGAACGGGCCGCGCACCTCGTAGGTGATCCCGCCCGACGACGCGCCGGAGGCGCCCCGCTGGGAGGAGAAGTAGAACCGGGCGCCGTCCGGGGAGAACGCCGGCCCGGTGATCTCGGAGGAGCCCTGCCCGGTGACCCGGAGGAACGGCGTGACGACCCCGGCCGGAGTGATCATGTTGACCTCCATGTTGCCGCCGTCCTCGGCCACGTACAGGTCGCCGGAGCGGGCCCCGACGATGTTGTCCACCCCGGTCAGGGGCGCGCTGCCGCCGGTGACCAGCGAGTCGTCGTACGCCAGGTCGATCCGCTGCGCGACCGCGTCGTACGCCCAGACCCGGTTGTCGCCCTTGGTGGTGAACCAGCAGGTCCCGTCGGCGTACCAGCAGCCCTCGCCGCCGTCGAACCGCTTGGCCCCGGAGACCTGCTGGCGGGTGTACGTCGGCGAGCCGTCCGGGTCCGGCACCCGGGCCCAGGTGACCGGGCCGCTGGTGGCGGTGCCGGCGACCAGCACCTCCAGCGTGCCGGCGGACAGGTCGCCCCAGACGGTCGGCCGGAACCGGTAGAAGCAGCCGTTCGGCTCGTCCTCGGTCAGGTAGATCACCTGCCGGACCGGGTCGGCCGCCGCCGCCTCGTGCTTGAACCGGCCCAGCGCCGGGCGCTGCACCGCCGCCGTCCCGCCCTGCGGGTACGTCTCGTAGACGTACCCCCGGCTGACCTCCTCGCAGGAGAGCCAGGTGCCCCACGGGGTCGCGCCGCCCGCGCAGTTCTGGTTGGTCCCCGACAGGATCCGGTACGCCGAGGCGATGCTCCCGTCGGCGGCGAACCGCACCGCCGACGCCCCGCCGCCCGGGGTGATCTCGGAGTTCGAGACGTAGATCCACCCGGTTCCGGCCGGGAAGCAGGCCCCGCCGTCGGGGGCGTCGTGCCAGGCGTACGAGGTGCCGGCGACCGCCTGCCGGGACCGGGCCACCACCCGGCTGGTGAACCCGGCGGGGAGCTGGATGCCGTTGCCGTCGGCGGCGCCCAGCGGCCCGTACGGACCCACCCCGGGCTGGGCGGGAGCGGCCGACGCGGCGGACGACCAGAGGCTGCCGGCGAGGGCGGCGGCCCCCGACGCGGCGGTGGCGCGCAGCAGCGTACGACGGTCCATGCGAACCTCCAGGCGATGGTGTGTGCCGCCGAAACTACCGACGAATACATCGATGAAAGTGAACGCAAGGCGAGGCTTTCCCGACGACGGGGTGAGGCTTTCCCGCCGCGTCGGGTAGGCTGGTCGGCGTGACGCGGTCGTATCGATGGTTTAGACAGCCGGCTGGAGGAGCCGGTGACTTCACCGTGATCTGACGTCACTCCTCTTCGAGCCGGCTGGGCAGGGGCCTGATTCCCTGCCCTTTTGCGTACGAGCAGCCGGCTCGACCTCGGGCGCCGGCCCCGGGGCACGGTCGGCGGAAGGAATCCCACCGTGACGTCCCCGGACAGCCATCGCGTGATCGACCAGCGGATCGACCGCGTCGTGCCGTTGACCACCCCGGCCCTGCTCCACCACCACCTGCCCCTGGACGCGGCGCTCACCGAGGCCGTGCTCGACGGCCGGCGCGCGGTCGCCCGGGTGCTGGACCGCGCCGACGACCGGCTGCTGGTCGTGGTCGGCCCGTGCTCGGTGCACGACCCGGCCGCCGCCCTGGAGTACGCGGCCCGGCTGCGCGCCGTCGCCGACCGGCTCGCCGACGACCTGCTGATCGTGATGCGGGTGTACTTCGAGAAGCCGCGCTCCACGGTGGGCTGGAAGGGCCTGATCAACGATCCGGCGCTGGACGGCTCCGGCGACGTGAACACCGGCCTGCGCACCGCCCGGGCGCTGCTGCTGGACGTGCTGCGGCTGGGCCTGCCGGTGGGCTGCGAGTTCCTCGACCCGATCACCCCGCAGTACATCGCCGACACCGTCGCCTGGGGCGCGATCGGCGCCCGCACCGTGGAGAGCCAGGTGCACCGGCAGCTCGCCTCCGGGCTGTCGATGGCGATCGGCATGAAGAACCGCCCCGACGGCAGCATCGGCACGGCCGTGGACGCGATCCGCGCGGCCGGCGTCCCGCACGTCTTCCCCGGCATCGACGTCTCCGGCACCCCGGCGATCATGCACACCCGGGGCAACGCCGACGGCCACCTGGTGCTGCGGGGCGGCAACGACGGCCCGAACTACGACGCCGCCTCCGTCGCCGCGGCGCTGGCGCAGTTGCGGGCGGCCGGCCTGCCGGAGCGGGTCGTGGTCGACGCGAGCCACGCCAACAGCGGCAAGGACCACCGCCGCCAGCCGCTGGTCGCCGCCGACGTCGCGGCCCAGCTCGCCGCCGGCCAGCGCGGCATCGTCGGCGTCATGCTGGAGAGTTTCCTGCTCCCCGGCCGGCAGGACCTGGACCCGACGCGGGAGCTGGAGTACGGCCGCTCGATCACCGACGCCTGCCTGGGCTGGGACGACACCGAGGAGGTGCTCGACGCCCTGGCCGCCGCCGTCCGCGCCCGCCGCACCACCCCGGCCACCACCGCCGCCACCCCGACCTCCACCCCCGCCTGACGCGAAGCGGGGCACGGCACGTTCACCGAAGGTGACTGCGGTCCCCGGCGGACAGGGATGCGGGGCGGTCTCACGCTGCGTGTCGGCCGGCGGACCCCGCGCCACCCCCCGCATCCCCTTTGCTCTGCACCCACCGGCGCAGCACCCGGCCTGAACAGCGTTTGTTCGCCGTCCGCACGGGCCGGGCCCGGGTGGCGTGATGACGCTGCGCAACCGTCGCGTCGGCGGGTGCAGAGCAAAGGGGTGGGAGCGGGTGGCGGACGCCGGCCGGCAGACGCCGGCGAGCCGGTAGCAGTGCGTCACACTCCGACGGCGCAACCAGGCGCGGCGAGAGCAGGGGCGGGAAAGCCAGCGGCGCCCCGACCGGAGGCCGGGGCGCCGCTGGCGTCGGTGTGCAGGTCGCCTCTCGGCGCGTGGCGCGACGCGGCTCCAGCCGAGCGGTATTCCGCGAAGGCATTTCAGGTGAGGCCCGGGGACACTGGGCACACCGACACCCGTCACAACCGGCGGGGGCCGGCCAGTGTTCCGGCCGCCAACGTGATGCACGTCACTCCACCGGCGCGATTGCCCGGCCCGACCCGGCCGCATGTCAGCGCTCGGCCGTTGCGGGTTTGGTCGTTTCCGCCCCGGGTAGCTGATCGTCGTGACCGACGAAGCAGTGACCGACGACGCAACCGTGACGGTGGCGCCCGTGAGCGACGCCGGGCCGGTCGAGGAGCCGGACACCCGGCCGCTCGACGAACTGCTCGACGACGTCTACCGCGGCCAGGAGCGGATCAGCCAGGCGGACATCTACCGCCGGGCCGTCGCCGCCGAGCTTCCCGCGGCGCTGCTGACCCGGATCGCCGCCCTCCCCCAGGGCGAGTACGCCGTGGACGAGGCGGCCGACCTCCTGGGCGGCTCCGCACCCTGACGCCCGGCCAGGCAACCGAGAGGACAGCGCGACATGACCGATCGCCAGGAGCAGCACCACAAGCACGTCGAGGCGCTCAGCCAGCCGCCGGCGGGCCAGGACACCACGCCCGAGGCGGACTTCGCCGACGAGCACGACACCACGGCCGTCGACGCGGACGTGATCACCGGCGAGGACGAGGACGAACGCGAGCCGGAGTCGCCGCACGGCTGGTCGGGCATGCAGCGCTGACGCAGGGGCGCCGGGGGCGGCAGCCGCGAACGCAGGAAGGGGGCCGGTAACGGCCCCCTTCCTTGGCATCTGACGTACGGCGGACGATCACTCCTTGTGGCGACCCTCGGCCGCCTGCTGGGCCACGGCGTAGCCCATCTGGAGGAAGTCGGACGCCGCGACCGCGGTCAGGGCGGTGGCCACCAGCCGGGTCAGCCGGGGGGCCAGGACGAGCCCGCCGGTGAGCCCGGTGGCCACCCAGACGGCCAGGCAGAACGGGCAGCTCAACAGCTCGCCGATGGCGTGCCGGGTGGGGCTGCCCGAGTCGCGGACCTGCTCCATCACCTCGCCGCTGCCGATCGGACGGTCGTATCGGGTGAACGGGGCGCGCAGCGGGCTGGTGACGGCGTCCTTGGACAGCAGCCGGCTGAGCTTGTGCGTGGCGATGGCGAGCAGCACCACGTCGGCGGTGGCGGGCCGCTCGGGCACGGGGCGGCCGGTCGCCCGGACCAGGCCCGCGATCGTGGCGGTCACGCCCGCGTAGGTGCCCATCGCCGCGAGGTAGCCGCCCAGCGGGCGGTGCTCGTGCGGCGCGTACGCCTGGCGCAGTCGCGCCACCTTCTGCTTCAGGCTGCTCTCAGTCAACCCGCTCTCCCCATCGTCTGCGCGTCGCGGCCCCGCCAGGGCCCGCCCGCCGGCCGTCCGGCACGGCAGTTCGGCACGGCCGTTCAGCCGGCGGTCAGGTTGTCGGCCACCTCGCGGGCGAGGTTGGCCAGGGTCTCGTCGGCGAGCGCGGATTCCGCCCCGCCGGCCGCGCCGGCGAGGTCGAGGCACACCCGCGCGCCCCCGGCGTCGGCCGGCTCGACCCGGATCTCAGCCGACCAGCCGGGCGCGGAGTCGCTGCGCCAACAGGCCCGCAGGCCCCCCGCGTCGACCTCGGGGCGGCCGTCGCCGTCGGACCGCAGCGGCTCGGGCAGCCAGGCCGCGGCGCGATCCGGGTCGGTCGCCGTGCTGAACACCACCTCGGGCGGCGCCGACATGCCGCGTTGGGCGCGTACGGTCATCACTCGTCCCGCAGCCGGGCCGGGTCGATCTCCCGCCCCGGGTGCCGGGCCAGGTACTCGGTCTCCAGCTCCGCCGTGCGGCGCAGGTGGTTGGCGAGCGCCGAGTCCGACGCGTGCCGCAGGGTGTCGAGGCGGGTGCGGTGCAGACTGTGCATCTCGCGGATCAGGTCGTCGTCGGCGAGCTCGGCCGGGTCGATGCCGGCTTCCTCGTCGGCGGCCGGGTCGTGCAGGTGGTCCCCGTCCCACTCGGGCATCCGCTGCTCCGGGCTAACCTCGGCCGGGCCGGTGGTCGTCCGCCAGGCTGATTCGGTCATGTCGCCCCCCTCGTCTCGTCTGGGCTGGCGTCTAGACGGATGCCCACCCGAGCCCCCGGCAAACCACCGGCACTACGACGCCGCGTCGGAGACCACGCCGCCGCCCGGTACCCTCGATGCCATGATGCGGCTCTGGACACCGGCGTGGATCGCCCGCCACGTGGCCATGGTCGTGCTCGTCGTCGGCTTCCTCGGGCTGGGCTGGTGGCAGATCACCCGGGCCGCCGAGGGCAACGCGCTGAGCTGGGGGTACGCGGTCGAATGGCCGATCTTCGCCGCGTTCGTGCTCTTCGTCTGGTGGCGTGAGCTGCGGCACACCCTGCGGTCGGTCCCCGGCGACGAGCCGGCCGGGCCGGCGACGGCCGACCGCGTGGCGGCGGCCACGCCGTCCGCCACCCCCGCCGGGGTGCGCCGGCCGGTGCGGGTGTCCCGCGCGCCGGCCGCGCCGGACGACGGCGCGGACGACGCCGACCTGGCCGCCTACAACCGCTACCTGGCATGGTTGAACGCCAATCCGGGCGCCCGGCCCGGTGACTATCCCGGCTGACGCCGGTTCGCGACTATCCGGCGCAGGCCGGTTCGGAAGGACGGACGAAGGTGGGCGGAGCCCTTACCCGGTACCGCGTCATCGCCTGGATCGTGGGCGTGGCGCTGGTCGTGCTGGTGCTGGTCGGCATGCCCCTGAAGTACGGGTTCGACGAGCCGACCGTGGTGGCGGTCGTCGGGACCGCACACGGCTGGCTCTACATGCTCTACCTGGCCGCGACGTTCGACCTGTCCCGCCGGGCCGACTGGCCGCTGAAGCGGATGCTGCTGGTGATGCTCGCCGGCACCGTCCCGTTCGTCTCCTTCTACGCCGAGCGCCGGGTCAGCGGCTGGCTCGCCCCGCAGCCCGCCCCGGCGGCGGAGCCGGTGGCCGGCTGAGCGCGCCGCGCCACCGTACGCGATCGCCCCTCACGACCCAGCAGACCGTTTCGCCACGTTCGTCCCTGCTTCACCTGCGGGTAACTTCCGTCCCGCGCTAGGTTGATCAGGCCGGACCGGTCGACCGCCGTCCACCCGGACAGCCCCGGGCCGGTGCCGACGCGGCGTCGTGACGTCGTGCCGGCTGGTGGGAGAGGAGCCCTCCGCTCTTGTCGTCCCTCAGAAATTCGCTGCGCGCACTGGTGACGGCCGGCCTCGTGGCCATGCTGATCGCCCCGGCGTCGGCGGCTCGGGCCGAGCCGACCCCCGCCGAGCTGACGCAGCGGATCGAGAAGTCCTCGACCGAGCTGGAACGGGTCGTCGAGTCCTACAACAAGCTCGCCGAGGACATCAAGGCGAACAAGGCCACCGCGGCGAAGCTCGCGGCCCGGATCGGGCCGCTGGAGGAGCAGACCGCGCAGAGCCGGGCGGACGTCGGCACGATCGCCGTCACCGCGTACAAGTCGGGCCGGCTGGACACCGCCAACGCGCTGCTGAGCCCGGGCGGGCCGAGCACCCTGCTGGACCGGCTCGACACCCTCGACCAGCTCAGCCGGCAGCGCCAGCAGCGGATCGCCGGCTACACCGAGAGCCAGCGCCGGCTGCTCAACGAGAAGGGGCGGCTGGACGCGACGCTCGCGAAGCAGGCCGCGCAGGCGAAGCAGCTCACCGCCAGCCGCAAGCGGATCGAGAAGGACCTGGCCGAGCTGTACGAGATGCGCCGGCAGGCGTACGGGCGGGCCACCGAGCCGACCCCGCCGAAGGCGCGCTCGGGCGGGAAGTCCGGGGAGAAGGCCCCGGCCGTCTCGGGCCGGGCCGGCGTGGCCGTCCGGTACGCGTACGGGGCGCTCGGCAAGCCGTACGTCTGGGCCGCCGACGGCCCCAACGGGTACGACTGCTCCGGCCTCACCTCCGCCGCCTGGCGGGCGGCCGGCAAGTCGCTGCCGCACAACACGCGCATGCAGTGGGGCGTGGTCAGCCACATCAGCCGCAGCGAGCTGCGCCCCGGCGACCTCGTCTTCTACAACAGCCTCGGCCACGTGGCCATCTACGTCGGCGACGGGCAGGTGATCCACGCGCCGACCTTCGGCCGGCACGTGGAGAAGCGCGCCGTCGACCTGATGCCGCCCTACGGGTACGGCCGGGTCCGCTGACCAGCTCCCCGCGCGACGGCGAACGGCCGGCGTCCCCCTATCGGACGCCGGCCGTTCGCCGTCATTACTACCAGCTCAGGCGGCCTGCAGCCCCTCCGCCCGGGCCAGCTCGCGCAGCCGGCCCAGCGCCTGGATCTCCAGCTGCCGGATCCGCTCCCGCGACAGCGAGAACCGCGACGCGACCTCGGTCAGCGAGTGCTCGCGCCCGTCCTCCAGTCCGTAGCGGGCCCGCATGATGCCGGCCGACCGGTCGTCGAGGTGGTTGAGCAGGCCCTCGATGCGCTGCCGCTCCAGGCCGGTGAGGACGATGTCCTCCGGCGACGGGGCGTCGCTGTCGGCAACCAGGTCGCCGAGGTTGGTGTCGCCGTCGTCGCCGACCGGCGTGTCCAGCGACACGGTGTCCTGCGACCAGCGCACCAGCTCGTTGACCCGCTCGACGGTGACGCCCAGCGCCGCCGCGATCTGCTCCGGCTCCGGGTCGCTGCCCAGCTCGCGGGTGAGCTGCCGAGCGACGTTGCGCATCCGGTTGACGTCCTCGACCAGGTGCACCGGCAGCCGCACGGTGCGCTCCTGCTGGGCGATCGCCCGGCTGATCGCCTGGCGGATCCACCAGGTCGCGTAGGTGGAGAACTTGAACCCGCGCTCGTAGTCGAACTTCTCGACCGCCCGGACCAGGCCGGTGTTGCCCTCCTGGATCAGGTCGAGCATGGGCATGCCCGAGCGCACGTAGCGCCGGGCGATGGAGACGACCAGCCGCAGGTTGGCGCGGATGAAGAGGTCCTTCGCCCGCTCCCCCTCGGCGACCACCCGCTCCAGGTCGTCCCGGTCGACACCGGCGGGAACGCGGTCCGTCTCGAGCAGGTGCTCGGCGTACAGCCCGGCCTCGATCGACTTGGAGAGGTCGACCTCGGTGGCGGCGTCCAGCAGTGGCGTCCGGGAGATCTCGTGAAGGTAGACTCCGACGAGGTCGCGCTCCTCGGCCACCTCGTCGGTTCGCATGCCGATGTTCTTGTCCACGTTGCCCACGGTCCCCTCGCTCGCGCCGGTTGCCCGGTTCCTTGCCATCCCCACGTCCATCAGCCCTCCCCCGTAACTCCCGCTGTGCCCTCCGGTGCTGACCTGACACCTGCACAACAGTTGAGACGCGTCGGGGATTCCATGTCGTGAGTCGAAAGTGTCACGAATGCCTGAGTAGTAGCTGAGAGCCCGGTCCATGTTTGCTGTCAGCACCCCGAAAAGTGGCTCACCGTTGGTGCCACCGACGGGTCGGCGCATCGACGGAACGCGTCCGCCCTCGCATGGCACCATCGCCACCCCGGGGCGCACAGCGATCCGCGTCACCGCCGCCTTGCGATCCTGGTCACCGGCTGATACGCGCCGACGGGCCGGGCGGTTCATCCACGGATACGGAATACCCTCGCCCCGGTTGAACAATCCGTGCCGTGTGGTAAGTCCCACCCTCGGCCGTTGGTGACCACCGTCACGGGCGACGCCGGCGCGGGTGCCGGAAACGCTCATCAGGCGAGCAGGTCGAGCGCGCCCCTGACCTGGTCGGCGGCGCGGGCCAGGGCGGCCCGGGCAGCGGGGACCTCGGCGCCGGAGACGAGCGACACCAGGGCGGTCTTGAGGTCGCCGTCGGCCTCGTGCAGGGCCCGCCGGCAGACCTCCTCGGCGCAGCCGGTGGCCTCCACCAGGATCGAGATCATCCGGCCGCGCAGCTTGGCGTTGGTGGCCACCATGTCGATCATGAGGTTCGAGTAGACCCGGCCCAGCCGCACCATGACGGCGGTCGAGAACGTGTTGAGCACCAGCTTCTGCGCCGTGCCCGCCTTCATCCGGGTCGAGCCGGTCACCACCTCGGGGCCGGTGTCCACCCCGATGAACACGTCGACGGAGCCGGCGGCCTCGGCCTCCGGGTTGGCGCAGAGCAGCACGGTCGAGGCCCCCTGGGCCCGGGACGCGGCGAGCGCCCCGAGAACGTACGGGGTGCGCCCGCTGGCCGCCAGCCCGACGACGAGGTCGCCCGCGCCGACGCAGTCGGCCGCCTCGGCCGCGCCGCCCCGGTGGTCGTCCTCGGCGTCCTCGACCGCCCGCCACATGGCGTCCGGGCCACCGGCGAGGTGGGCGCAGAACCAGTGCCGGGGCGAGTTGAAGGTGGGGGCCAGCTCGGCGGCGTCCAGCACCCCGAGGCGGCCGGAGGTCCCGGCGCCGAAGTAGTGCACCCGGTGCCCGCCGCGCAGCGCGGCGACCGCGAGGTCGACGGTGGCGGCGATCTCGTCGAGGACCGCCGCGACGGCGGCCGGCACCCGCCGGTCCGCCTCGTTGATCACGGTGAGCACGTCCCGGGTCGACATCAGGTCGAGGTCGACGCTGCGCGGGTTGCGCCGCTCGGTGGGCGCGCCCACCCGGACCACCGGGCGGGCGGGAACCGCCGCGACCTCTCCGGGCTCGACGCGCCCGGCCGTCATCCCCGCCTCCGGCCCGGGCCGACCCGCCGGGTCCGCACCGCGTCGGCGGTGACCTCCAGCGCCCTGCGGGCCCGCGCGCGGTTGCGGGCGGCCACCCCGACGAAGAGGCAGTCGACCACGGTGAGCTGGGCCAGCCGGCTGGCCATCGCGCCCGAGCGGTACGTCGTCTCGCGGGCCGCCGTGGTGAGCACGAAGTCGGCGACGTCGGTGATCGGCGAGCGGGGGAAGTTGGTCAGCGCCACCGTGCCGGCGCCCCGGGCGCGGGCCTGCTCCAGCACCTCGATCACGTCGGCGGTGGTGCCGCTGTGCGAGATGCCCACGGCCACGTCGCCCTTGGCGAGCAGCGCGGCCGAGGTGAGGGCGGTGTGCACGTCCGGGAAGTAGAACGCCATGCGGCCGATGCGGTGCAGCTTCTGCTGGAAGTCCGAGGCGACGAAGCCGCTGGCGCCCGCGCCGTAGACCTCGATCCGGCCCGCGCCCACGATCGCCTCGACGACCTGCTCGCAGACGGCCGGGTCGAGCTGCTCGGCTGTCTCCTCCACGGCCCGGGCGTCGTTGAACGCGATGGTGGCGATGATCTGGGCCAGGTCGGCACCGGGCGGGATGTCGCCGCCCACGACCCGGGCGTCCGGCGGCTCGACCCGGCGGGCGGCCTCGGCGGCGAGCCGGATGCGCAGCTGCGGGTAGCCGTCCATGCCGACCGAGCGGCAGAACCGGATGACTGTCGCCTCGGACGTCTCGGCGGCGGTGGCGAGGTCGGTGATGGTGCGCCGGGCGGCGTCCGCCGGATCGGCGACCACCAGCCGGGCCACCCGCTGCTCGGCGGGCGACAGCGAGGGGAGCAGGCCGCTGATGTGGACAATCAACCCACCCGGCTCGTGACTCGCAGAAATCTTCGGACTCTTCGCCACGGATGAAACTTACTTTCACCGGGCGCAAGCGTCAACCATGTCTCCACGTATCGGGAAAAAAGTACTCCGGACGTTCACGAGTGTTGCGGAAAGGCTGTCATTTCCGCCGCGCTGGGCGCCTCCCCCGCAGGGGCCCCGCCCCGTGCTGGACGGGGCGGGCGACCCGCCGTCCGGGCGGCGGTCGCACCGTTCGGTGGGCACCCGGGGTGGGCCGGCCGGCCCACGCTCAGGCCGGCCCCGCCACGAGCAGCCCCGACCCCCGGCCGGCGTCGTCGACGGGTTGCGCCACCGCGCCCGGCTCGGCGGCCGGAGTGGGCCCGGCCGGGGGCGGCCCGAACGGGGCGGCGGCCTCGGCGGACCCGACCCCCTCGGCCGGCAGCCAGGCGGCCAGGTGGGCCCGGATCTGCCGGGACACCTCCTCGGGCGGGCGGCCGGCGTCGACGACCACGAAGCTGGAGAACTCGGGCAGGGTGCGGTACGCCGTGTCGGCGGCGGTCAGCCAGCCCATCGTCTCGTGGTCGGTGCCGCGCCGCTCGATCCGCTGGTACGCCTCGGCCGGATCGACCGCGAGGAGGAAGGTGACCTGCGGCGGCGGGAAGAGGCGGTACCCGGCCCGGGCCAGCCGTTCCCAGCGCTGCCCGCCGTGCGCCCGGATGCTGGCGTACTGGCAGGCGGAGTAGCGGTCCATGACGGCCGTCCGGCCGGTGACCAGGCAGCTCAGCAGCGCCGCCGCGATCGCCAGCCAGCGCAGCACGGACTCGACGGCGAGCAGGCCGCGCCGGCCGACGAGCCGCTCGGCGTCGGGGCGGCCGAGCCGCTGGGCGACCCGGCCCAGCCAGCGGCGACCGCCGGCGTTGCGGTGGTAGGTCGCGGGGCGGCCGGCGGCGGTCAGCGCCTCGGCGAGATGGTGGGCCTGGGTGGTCTTGCCCGACCCGTCGATGCCGATCAGGGCGACGGCGCGCAGTCGGGCCTTGCCCCGCCGGTCCCGCAGTGATCTGGCCACCTTCATCAGACTATCGGACCCGCGCTCGCCTTCGGGGTTTCGTCCCTTTACGGCCGGTTCGCACCCTGAGGGGCGACGCTCAGGTGTGGGCGAACGGAATGCCGGGTACGCAAATCGAATCCGCCTGTCCACGACACGACCGACGGGAGAGCCACATGGCCGAGCGCGGGGACGAGACCCTGGTGCACACGCTGAAGAAGGTCGCCGCCGTGCTCAAACAGTCCGAGATCCCGTTCGCCCTCGGCGGCAGCTTCGCGGTGTACGCCCACGGCGGGCACTCCAGCGAGCACGACGTCGACTTCCTGATCCGGGGCGAGGACGTGGACCGGGCGCTGGAGGCGCTGGTCGAGGCGGGCTTCGACGCCGAGCGCCCGCCCGAGGACTGGCTGGTGAAGGTCTACGACGACGGCCGGATGGTGGACCTGATCCACCGCCCGATCGAGACCCCGGTCACCGAGGAGACGTTCGCCGACACGATCGACCGCCCGGTCGACGCGATCCACATGCCCGTGTTGTCCGCCTCCCTGCTCATGGTGCACAAGCTGCTCAGCTTCTCCCAGCACTACTGCGACTTTGCCCGGGCGCTGCCGCTGGCCCGGTCGCTGCGCGAACAGATCGACTGGGAACGGGTACGCAAGGAGACGCAGCACTCGCCGTACGCCGAGGCGTTCCTGGTGCTGCTCGACCGGTTGGACGTGGTGCCGTACTCCGGCGCCACCGAGGAGAAGGAGACCGCGTGAGCGAGCACCGCGACAGCGCCGCCGGCACACCCGCCGTCACCGCCGGCCCGCCCGACGAGTACGTGGAGGCCGAGGTCCACCGGCTGCTGGCCGAGGATCCGGACGTCGCCGAGCAGGGGATCACCGTGGTCCGCCGGGAACGCGGCCTGGTCCTCTACGGCGAGGTGGAGAGCCCGCACCGGCGCGAGGAGATCCTGCGGCGGGTCGCCGAGCGCTTCCCCGACGTGCCGGTCACCAGCGACATCGGGGTGATCCGCACGCAGGCGCCCACGCAGGTCGAACAGCTGCCGTGAGGGAGGTCGGAAGGTGATCCGGATCGCCGCCGTGGGCGACGTGCACCTGGACGAGGACGTGGTGGGCCGGTTCCGGCCCGCCCTGGACGAGCTGCCCGACTGCGCCGACGTGCTGCTGCTCGCCGGCGACCTGACCCGGCACGGCACCGAGGCCGAGGCACGCTGCGTGGCCCGGGAGTTCGGCGGGCTGGGCGTGCCGGTGGTGACGGTGCTCGGCAACCACGACCACCAGTGCGACCAGGTGCCGCAGGTGGTCAAGGTGCTGGAGGAGGCCGGCATCAGGGTGCTGGAGGGCGAGGGGATCGTGCTGGACCTCCCCGCCGGGCGGCTCGGCGTGGCCGGGGTGAAGGGCTTCGGCGGGGGCTTCGCCGGCCGGTGCGCCAGCGACTTCGGCGAGCCGGAGATGAAGGCGTTCGTCCGCACCACGAACGAGAGCGCGGAGGCGCTGGGCGCGGCCCTGCGCGGGCTGGACTGCGACCTGCTGGTGGCGCTGACCCACTACTCCCCCGTGCCCGACACGCTGGCCGGCGAGCCGCTGGAGATCTACCCGTTCCTCGGGTCGTACCAGCTCGGGCAGGCCATCGACTCGGCACCGACCGCCCTGGCCCTGCACGGGCACGCGCACGCCGGCAGCGAGCGGGGCACCACCCCGGGCGGGGTCCGGGTCCGCAACGTCGCGCACCCGGTGATCAAGCAGGCGTACAGCATCTTCCATGTCGGTGATCATCTGGACGCCGGTGAGGTTTCCCGGATCGGCCACTCGGGTACTCAGCAGCCATGGAGCTGATTCTCTGGATTCTCGCAGTCGTACTCGTGGTCGCCGGCATTCTCGCGCTGTTCCGCCGGCAGATCCTGTGGGGCATCGTCCTCATCGTGGTCGGGCTGTTGGTCGGCCCGGGCGGGGTCAGCATCTTCAACACGTGATCCCCTACCCCGTCCTATCCACCACCGACCCGCCGGGGTCGTCGTGACCGGAGCCTCGTCCTCCCAGACAGGGGCCCACCGGCCAGGACGACCCCGGCGTCGCGTCAGCAGCGCGGGACGTTCGGGATGTAGCCGTCGTACCCGGTGTAGACGTACGCGTCGGCGATGTACCGGCCGCTGCCGATCCGGTCCCAGATCGAGCTGGTGCCGTACGTGCCGGTGACCGTGGTGCCGCTGGTCTGGCAGTGGATGGTCACCTTCGTCCCGTCCGCGACCGTGCCGACCGAGGAGTACCCGGTGCCCGGGCCGGAGCGGACGGTCAGCGGGGTGCCGCTGGTGTTGACCGTGCCGGAGCCGGTGCTCGACGAGCAGTTGTTGTCGCTGGTGTAGGTCTTGGTGCCCCAGTAGAGCGCCAGGTTGCCGTTGAACCGGACCTGGATGTCGTTGCCGTTGAGCCGCTGCTCGTAGTGCAGGTGCGGGCCGGTGGAGCCGCCCGTGCTGCCGACCCAGCCGATCACCTTGCCGTAGCCGACGCTCTGGCCGACCGAGACGTTGAAGCCGTTGAGGTGGGCGTAGTAGGTGGTGTAGCCGCCGCCGTGGTCGATGCGGACGTACTTGCCGTAGCTGGTGCCGCCGAGGTCGGTGACCCGGTCGACCGTGCCGGGGGCGCTGGCCACCACCGGGTCGCCCTGGTCGTCGGTGCGGTTGAAGTCGACGGCGTACGCCGGGCTGTGGTCGGAGCGGGTCTGGCCGGACCAGGACTGGCCGCAGGGGAACGGAACCTTGAAGGTCGGGGCGGCCATGGCCGGGGTCGCCGGCACCAGGGTCGCCGCGATCAGTGCGCCGACCGCCGCGAGGCTGTACCACCGCTTACGCATCCAGCACCTCCAATGTCGATAAGCTTCAATCAATCGCCTTCAGAGTGACAGATTCCTGCATCGACCGAAAGGGCTCACGGAGGCCGGAACACCCCTATCCGTGGGAGCGTGCCCACTAGGGGTGAGCTGGTTTCGGGATTGTTACTCGTCCGTGTCCGATGGGGGGTGGACGCGCTCGAATGCAAGCGCTTACATGTGGTGACGCCCATCGGACCGGCGCCGGTTGAACGCGACCGCGCCGGCAAGGAAGGAGAACGGCATGGCGGTCTTTGCCAGACCACGCCAGGCTCTCGCGGTCGCCGGCGTACTGGGGCTGGCGCTCAGCGTCACTGCCTGTGGCACCGGCAACGACAAGAGCGGCGGCAAGGGAGACTCCGCGGAGTGTGCCGCATACGAGAAGTACCAGGGCAACGAGGACAAGAAGGTCACAATCTACTCGTCGATCCGGGACATCGAGGCCGACCGCCTCGACGAGTCCTGGAAGCAGTTCGAGGACTGCACCGGCATCGAGATCGACCACGAGGGCAGCGGTGAGTTCGAGGCCCAACTCGGTGTCCGGGTCGACGGCGGCAACGCGCCCGACCTCGCCTTCATCCCGCAGCCGGGTCTGGTCAAGCGGTTCGCCGACGCCGGCAAGCTCAAGGCGGCCAGCGCCGACACCAAGGCGATGGCCGAGCAGAACTACTCGGCCGACTGGCTGAAGTACGGCACCGTCAACGGCCAGTTCTACGGCGCCCCGCTCGGCTCCAACGTGAAGTCCTTCGTGTGGTACTCGCCGAAGACCTTCAAGGAGAAGGGCTGGACCGTCCCCACCACCTGGGACGAGCTGATCGCCCTGAGCGACAAGATCGCGGCGAGCGGCACCAAGCCGTGGTGCGCCGGCATCGAGTCCGGTGACGCCACCGGCTGGCCGGCCACCGACTGGATCGAGGACCTGATGCTCCGGACGCAGACCCCCGAGGTCTACGACCAGTGGACCACCCACGGCATCCCGTTCAACGACCCGAAGGTCGCCGAGGCCCTCGACAAGGCCGGCACGATCCTCAAGAACGAGAAGTACGTCAACGGCGGCTTCGGCGGCGTCAAGAGCATCGCCACCACCTCCTTCCAGGAGGCCGGCACGCCGATCACCACCGGCAAGTGCGCCCTGCACCGCCAGGCGTCGTTCTACGCCAACCAGTGGCCGCAGGGCACCAAGGTGGCCGAGGACGGCGACGTCTTCGCGTTCTACTTCCCGGCGATCGACCCGGCCAAGGGCAAGCCGGTGCTGGGCGGCGGCGAGTTCGTCGCGGCCTTCGCCGACCGCCCCGAGGTCCAGGCCGTGCAGACCTACCTGGCCTCCGGCGAGTACGCCAACAGCCGCGCCAAGATCGGCGACTGGGTGTCGGCCAACAACAAGCTCGACCTGGCGAACGTGCCGAACCCGGTCGACAAGCTCTCCGTGCAGATCCTGCAGGACCAGAAGACCGTCTTCCGGTTCGACGGTTCCGACCTGATGCCGGCCGCCGTCGGCGCCGGGACCTTCTGGAAGGGCATGGTCGACTGGGTCAACGGCAAGGACACCGCCGCGGTGCTCCAGGGCATCGAGAGCAGCTGGCCGAAGTGATCTGAGGCGGTGGTCCGGCCCGCCGCGGCGGGCCGGACCACCGGCTGATCCGAACCCGAGGGAGGGTTGATGGAGTTCGACTTCGCCGACGTGCAGCCGAAGTTCCTCATGCTGTTGTACGGGCTGATCGCGTTCGCCGTGGTCGTCGGGGGCCTGCTGCTGCTTCTCGACGCCGTGCCGTCCTGGTTCGCCCGCCGCCACGAGGCACAGCTGATCGCCGCCTCGGCGAGCGGGGCTCCACTGCCCCGGCGCCGCAAGCCCCGCGAGGGCATGTTCGCGTTCTTCTTCCTGCTGCCAGCGGTGCTGCTGCTCATGATCGGCCTGGTCGTCCCGGCCATCCGCACCACCCTGCTGTCGTTCATGGACGGCGGCAGCAGCAACTGGGTGGGCCTGCGCAACTACGCCTGGATGTTCTCCGAAGACTCGATCGTCCGGGTGCTGATCAACACGCTCGTCTGGGTGCTGCTGGTGCCGCTGGTGGCCACCGCGTTCGGGCTGATCTACTCGGTCCTGGTGGACCGGGCCAGGTTCGAGTCGGTGGCCAAGTCGCTGATCTTCATGCCGATGGCGATCTCGTTCGTCGGCGCGGCGATCATCTGGAAGTTCGTCTACGCCTACCGCGGCGACGGGCAAGAGCAGATCGGTCTGCTCAACCAGATCGTGGTGAGCCTCGGCGGCGAGCCGAAGCAGTGGCTGCTGGACTCGCCGCTGAACACCCTGCTGCTGATCGTGATCATGGTCTGGATCCAGGCCGGATTCGCCATGGTGGTGCTCTCCGCCGCGATCAAGGCCATCCCGGCCGACATCGTCGAGGCCGCCCGGCTCGACGGGGTCACCCCGTGGCAGATGTTCTGGCAGATCACCATGCCGAGCATCCGACCCGCGCTGATCGTCGTGGTGGTGACGCTGTCGATCGCCACGCTGAAGGTCTTCGACATCGTCCGCACCGCGACCAATGGCAACTACGAAACCAGTGTCATCGCGAACGAGATGTACAACCAGGCGTTCCGGTACGGCCAGAACGGGCAGGGCTCGGCGCTGGCGGTCTTCCTCTTCGTCCTGGTGATCCCGCTCGTGATCTACCAGATCCGCAACCTGCGTCAGCAGCAGGAGGGCTGAGATGACCACCACGACGCCCACGCTCCCCGCCGGAGCACAGGCCACCGGAAAGACCTCCACCACCGCCGGGCGGGTCCGCAAGCGGCTCAACAGCCGCACCGCGACGCTGGTCTCGGTCGTCATCGCGGTCGTCTGGAC
Source organism: Micromonospora sp. NPDC002575 (assembly GCF_042889525.1). Lineage (NCBI taxonomy): Bacteria > Bacillati > Actinomycetota > Actinomycetes > Micromonosporales > Micromonosporaceae > Micromonospora > Micromonospora sp. NPDC002575. The sequence continues at coordinate 126,257 of NZ_JBIARA010000012.1, forward strand.
GATCCCCACCTTCGGCCTGTTCGTCTCCTCGTTCCGGCCGGAGGACCAGATCAAGACCACGGGATGGTGGACGTTCTTCACCAACCCGCAGTTCACCCTGGAGAACTACCAGGAGGTGCTGTTCGGGCGCTCCTCGTCGTCGGGGCAGTTGGCCAACTACTTCGTCAACTCGCTGGCGATCACCGTCCCGTCTGTGCTGTTCCCGATCGCGTTCGCGTCACTGGCCGCGTACGCGCTGGCCTGGATCAACTTCCGGGGCCGGGACTGGGCGTACATCGCGATCTTCGCGCTGCAGATCGTCCCGCTCCAGATGGCGCTCGTGCCGCTGCTGAGGTTCTTCTCCACCGGGGTGACCCTCGGCGGGGTGACCCTCATGCCGGCCTGGGACCTGGTCGACGAGCAGAAGTTCGTGCAGGTGTGGTTCGCGCACACCTGCTTCGCGCTGCCGTTCGCCGTCTTCCTGCTGCACAACTTCATCGCGCAGCTGCCCAAGGACCTGATGGAGGCGGCCCGGGTCGACGGGGCCACCCACCCCAAGATCTTCCGCACCATCGTCCTACCGCTGATCACCCCGGCCCTGGCGGCCTTCGGCATCTTCCAGTTCCTCTGGGTCTGGAACGACCTGCTGGTCGCGCTCATCTTCGCCGGGGGCAGCAGCGAGACCGCACCGCTGACCGTGCGGCTGGCCGAGATGGCCGGCACGCGGGGCAACGAGTGGCAGCGGCTGACCGCAGGCGCGTTCGTCTCGATCGTCGTACCGCTGATCGTGTTCCTGTCGCTCCAGCGATACTTCGTGCGCGGCCTGCTCGCCGGCAGCGTCAAGGGCTGACCCGCGACCGCCGCCGCCCGCGTTGGCGGGCGGCGGCGGTCCGGGCCGGAGCGGGGTGTCCATGACCAAGATCGATGATGTCGCCCGCCTGGCCGGGGTCTCCACCGCCACCGTGTCGCGGGCCCTGCGCGGCCTGCCGACCGTCTCCGCGGCCACCCGCCGCCGGGTCCTCGCCGCCGCCGAGCAACTCCAGTACGCGGTCTCGCCGAGCGCGTCGCGGCTGGCCGGCGGGCGGACCGCCACCGTGGCCGTGATCGTCCCCAGGATCACTCGCTGGTTCTTCGGCACCGTGGTCGAGGCCGTCGAGGAGACCCTGCACGAATCCGGCTACGACCTGCTGCTCTACAACCTCGGCGGCCGGGAGCGCACCCGCCAGCGGGTGCTGGGCACCGCCAACCTGCACAAGCGGGTGGACGCCGTGATCCTGGTCGCCACCCCGCTGCGCCGGGCCGAGCTGGCCGCCCTCACCGTGCTGGACCTGCCCGGCGTGACCATCAGCTCCGGCAGCGAAGTGCCCGGCTGGCCCTGCGTACGCATCGACGACGTGGCCGCCGCGCGGACCGCCACCCGGCACCTGCTCGACCTGGGGCACCGCCGGATCGCGCACCTCTCCGGCGACCCGGACGACGAGCTGGCCTTCACCACCCACCTGGACCGACGCCGCGGCTACCAGGAGGCGCTGCGGTCCGCCGGCATCGAGCCCGACCCGTGCCTGGACGTCGAGTCGCAGTTCACCATCGACGGCGGCGAGCAGGCCACCATCGAACTGCTCGCCCGGGGCGAGCCACCGACCGCCATCTTCGCCGCCTGCGACGAGATGGCCATGGGCGCGATGAGCGCGCTGCGCGACGCGGGCCTGCGGGTACCGCAGGACGTCAGCGTCATCGGCATCGACGACCACGACCTGGCCGGGATGCTCGGGCTGACCACGATCGCCCAGCCGGCGGCGGAGCAGGGCCGGCTCGCCGCCCGCATCCTGCTCGACCCGCTCGGCGGCGGGGACCTGCCCCCGCCCGCCGGGCCGGTCGTGCCCGGCCCGCGCGGCGTTGGCCCCGCCGGGCCGTCCGCCGCGCCGCTGATCCTGCCGACCCGCCTCGTGGTACGCGACTCGACCGCCCCGCCCCGGGCAGACTGACCGGAGGTCGTCCGCCCGGCACCGGGCAGACTGGACGGGTTCGTCCGCGTGCCACCGGGGAACCATGACCGGGACGGCTTCGACACACGGGAGAAGGCCCTGAACACCGACGCGACCCCCCAGCAACAGTCCGCCGGCCCCACCACCGCCTGGTGGACCGAGGCCGTGATCTACCAGATCTACCCGCGTTCGTTCGCCGACGCGAACGGTGACGGCATCGGCGACCTGCCGGGCATCACCGCCCGCCTCGACCACTTCGTCGAGCTGGGCGTGGACGCGGTCTGGCTGTCGCCGTTCTACCCGTCGCCGCAGGCCGACGCCGGGTACGACGTGGCCGACTACCACGACGTGGACCCGCTGTTCGGGCGGCTCGGTGACGCCGACCGGCTCATCGCCGAGGCGCACGCGCGCGGGCTGCGGGTCATCGTCGACCTCGTGCCCAACCACACGTCGTCGGCGCACCGCTGGTTCACCGCGGCCCTCGCCGCCGCCCCGGGCAGCCCCGAGCGCGCCCGGTACGTCTTCCGCGACGGCCTCGGGCCCGACGGCGGCCAACCGCCCAACGACTGGACCAGCGTCTTCGGCGGCCCGGCGTGGACCCGCGTGACCGAGCCCGACGGCCGGCCCGGCCAGTGGTACCTGCACCTGTTCGACCCCGGTCAGCCCGACCTGAACTGGGACAACCCGGAGGTGCGCGCCGAGTTCCTGGACGTGCTGCGGTTCTGGCTGGACCGCGGCGTCGACGGCTTCCGGGTGGACGTGGCGCACGGGCTGATCAAGCAGGCCGACCTGGCGAACTGGCAGGAGCCGCAGGAGATCCTCTCGGGCAGCGAGGTCGACAAGCCCCGCCCGCCGATGTGGGACCAGGACGGCGTCCACGAGGTCTACCGGGACTGGCGTCGCCTGCTCGACTCGTACGACGGCCAGCGGATCCTGGTCGCCGAGGCGTGGGTGGAGCCGGCCGAGCGGCTGGCCCGCTACGTGCGGCCCGACGAGATGCACCAGGCGTTCAACTTCGAGTACCTCACCGCCTCCTGGACCGCACCCGCCCAGTACGCGGTGATCACCCGCTCGCTGGAGGCCACCGACGCCGTCGGCGCGCCCACCACCTGGGTGCTGTCCAACCACGACGTGGTCCGGCACGCCTCCCGCCTCGGCCTGCCCGTCGGCACCCCCCGCCCGAACGGCATCGGCGTCGGCGACCCGCAGCCGGACGCCGCGCTGGGCCTGCGCCGGGCCCGGGCGGCCACCCTGCTGATGCTGGCCCTGCCCGGCTCGGCCTACCTCTACCAGGGCGAGGAGCTGGGCCTGCCGGAACACATGACGCTGCCCGACGAGGTGCGGCAGGACCCGACGTGGGAGCGCAGCGGGCACACCGAGCGCGGCCGGGACGGCTGCCGGGTGCCGATCCCGTGGGAGGCCGACGCGCCGTCGTACGGCTTCGGGCCGACCGACGCGAGCTGGCTGCCCCAGCCGCCGTCGTGGGCCGAGTACGCGCTCGACCGGCAGCGCGACGTGCCCGGCTCGACGTACGAGCTGTACCGCACCGCCCTGCGGCTGCGCCGCGAGCACGGGCTCGGCCGGGGCAGCCTCTACTGGCTGGCCTCGGGCGACGAGGTGGTGAGCTTCCGCAACGGCGACGTCACGGTGCTGACGAACTTCGGCGCGACGCCGGTGCCGGTGCCGGCGGAGGCGGAGCTGCTGCACGCCAGCGCCCCGCTGCCCGACGACGGCACGGTCGGGCAGGACGTCACCGTCTGGTACCGCGCCGCCTGATCCTCCGCGCCGCCTGATCCTCCGTGCCGCCTGATCCTCCGTGCCGCCTGGCCTGCCGCGCACCGGGTGCCCGGGCGGCGTCGCGGGGCGAGCCGGCGGGTGCCGGAGGCTTTGCCGCCGCGTAGGGAGCTGATGTCGTGAATGACTCACCCAGGCCCCGCCCCGCCGACCGCCGACCACCGAGGCGAGGCGGGGCGGGGCGGGGCGGGGGACGCCCAGCAGGCGGCAGCGGAGGGGCAGTGCAAGCGCAGCGGACGCAGCGGACGGGCGGCGGGCGGAGGGCGGCGGGCGAGAGCAGCGGACGGACGGGCAGGCGGGTGGGCGCAGCGGACGGGCGGCGGGCAGGCGGGCGCAGCGCAGGCGAAGGCGCAGGCACGGCCGGCGCCACGGGCCCTGAGTCGTCTACGACATCAGCTCCGTAGGCGGCCGAAGGACTCCTCGTCGGCAGCCCACCAGCCCAGCCCCCGCCAGCCCCGGCAGTCCAGCCCGCGCTCCGGTGTCCTACAGGCGTTCGGCGCGCTCGTGCAGCAGGTCGCGCACGGCGTCGATGTCGCGGGGCGAGGTGCGGGCGGCCAGCCAGTACATGACGCCCGTCGGCACGAAGAAGAGCTGGAACACGGCCAGCCCGACGGCGTAGTTCAGCGGCGGCGGGAACGCCGACCGCAGCGCGTGGAAGGCCACCCCGACCAGCCCGTTGCCGGCCGCCCGGCCGATCCCGTTGACCAGGTTGCCGAGGCTGTAGACGGTGCCCCGGTGCTCGGGCGGGTTGACGTCGGCGATGAGGGCGAACCAGTTCGGTGAGTTCGCCGACGTCAGCGCCAGCGCGAGCACGGCGGTGAGCAGGCTCAGCCCGACCGTCGGCTCCGTGACCACGCTGGCCAGCACCGCGCCGACCACCGCGCCGGTGGAGCCGCCGTCGGGCACGTCGATGCGCAGCGGCACGAAGAACAGGACCAGGTAGAACGGCAGGGCCGCGAGGATGCCCACCGCCGCGACCAGCGCCCGGCCCCGGGGCGTACGCCGCTGCACGGCGTCGCCCACCAGCCCGCCGACGATGGAGAGCACCCCGCCGAGCTGGAACAGGGTGGCGAAGACGCTGCCGACGACGACGGCGGTGGCCGCCGAGTAGCCCTGCGCCTGCGCCCGCTGGGCGAACAGCACCGGCAGCCAGACCAGCGACCCGAAGGCCGCCTGGGCGGTCAGGCCCTGCAGGACCAGCCAACGGTTGGTCCGCCGGGCCAGGATTCCCGGCAGATCGGCCCGGGTGATCCGGAAGTCGTACTCCGCGCCGCCGGCCAGCGCGCCGGCCAGCTCCGGCTCGCTCTGCCCGCGCCGGATGTCGTACGTGAACAGGTACGCCGCCGTCGCCGCCAGCCCGACCACGGTGAGCAGCCAGAACGGCCGCCGCCAGTCGGTGGCCCCGAGCAGGCCGCCGACCAGCGTCCCGGCCAGGGTGCCGACGCCCTGGGACAGCCCCCAGAAGCTCATCACCAGCCCCCGGCGGCGCGGCGAGATCAGGTCGGTGACCACCGAGTAGCCGACCGAACCGACCGCGCCGAGGCCGACCGCCGCGACGAGCTGGGCGGCCAGGAACGCCGGGTAGCCCTGCGCCAGCGCGCTGCCGCCGGTGCCGGCCGCCCAGACCAGGGTGCCGACCATCAGCAGCGGCTTGCGGTCGGTGCGGTCGCCGACGTACGCCCAGCCGACGGCGGCGACCGCGCTGACCAGGAAGCTGACGGCGGTGACCAGCCCGAGCAGCCGTTGGGACACGCCGAGCGAGCCGGAGATCGGGCCGTACAGCGGCGGGACGAGGCCGATCGCCACGTTGTCCAGCGAGGCGAGCAGCACGAACACCAGCACGCTGTACGACCGGTGCGCCGCGCCGCCGCCCCAGCCCCGCCGCCGTACCACCGACCGACCCGTCACCGGCCCAGCATGCCCGCTGCCGGGTCGGCCCCCGTCAGGCGGGGCGGTCGAGCACCCGGTCGCGGGCCGCCGCGTACCGCTCGCGGACGGCCGCGACGCCGTCGGCCGCGTACTCCTGGGTGCCGGCCGGCGACCAGGTGGGCGGGGTGTCGCCGCCGAGGGCGAGCCAGGCGGCCTGGCGGGCGGCCCCGTCGGCGACGTACTCCCCCGGCGGCGGCACGACCACCGGGCGGCCGAAGACCTGCGGCGCGATGCGGCGCACCGCCGCCGACCGGGCCCCGCCGCCGACCAGGATCACCCGCTCGGCCCGGCAGCCCTGCGCGGTCAGCGCGTCGAGGCCGTCGGCGAGCGCGCAGAGCATCCCCTCGACCGCCGCGCGGGCCAGGTGCGCCGGGGTGGAGGTGCGCAGGGTGAGCCCGTGCACCGCCCCGGTGGCCGACGGCCGGTTCGGGGTCCGCTCCCCCTCCAGGTAGGGGACCATCACCAGGCCGTCCGCGCCGGGCGGGGCGGACAGCGCCAGGTCGGACAGGGCGTCGAGGTCGACCCCGAGCAGGGTGGCCGCCGCGTCGAGCACCCGGGCCGCGTTGAGCGTGCAGACCAGCGGGAGGTAGCGGCCGGTCACGTCGGCGAACCCGGCCACGGTGCCGGTCGGGTCGGCCGTCGGCGCGTCGGCGACGCTGAACACGGTGCCGGAGGTGCCGATGGAGACGACCACGTCGCCGGGGCGGGCCCCGACGCCGAACGCGGCGGCGGCGTTGTCGCCGGCCCCCGGGCCGAGCAGCGCCCCGCCGGGCCCCCCGCCGGCGGCGAGCGCCGCCGGGTCGAGCGCCCCGGCGGTCTGGGTCGGCCCGAGCACGACGGGCACCTCCAGCCGCCGGCCGAAGGCCCGTTCGAGCAGGTCGAACCGGTATTCGCCGGTGGCCGGGGACCAGTAGCCGGTGCCGCTGGCGTCGCTGCGGTCGGTGCGCAGCGCGTCCAGGCCGGGCGCGCCGGCCAGCCGCCACGTCAGCCAGTCGTGCGGCAGGCAGACGGCGGCGACCCGGTCGGCGTTGGCCGGCTCGTGCCGGGCCAGCCAGCGCAGCTTGGTGGCGGTGAAGCTGGCCACCGGGACGACGCCGACGGCGTCGGCCCAGAACCGCCCGCCGGCCTCGCCGCCGCCGGCCTCCTCGATCAGGTCGGCGGCGGCACCGGCGGAGCGGGTGTCGTTCCACAGCAGCGCCGGGCGGACCACCTCGCCCGACGCGTCGAGGCAGACCATGCCGTGCTGCTGGCCGGCGACGGAGACGGCGGCGACGTCGGCCAGGCCGCCGGCCTGCGCCACGGCGGCCTCCAGGGCCGCCCACCAGGCCGCCGGGTCGACCTCGGTGCCGTCGGGGTGGGCGGCGCGGCCGGAGCGCACCAGCGCCCCGGTCTCCGCGTCGCGGATCACCAGCTTGCAGGACTGGGTGGACGAGTCGAACCCGGCGACCAGCGGCATGGCGGCGGCCTCAGCGGGCGCCGAGCAGGTGCTCGACGGCCAGCTGGTTGAGCCGGACGAAGTGGAAGCCCCGCGCGGCGGCGGCGTCGACGTCGTACTCCTCGAAGGCGGAGCGGTCGGCGAGCAGCCCGGCGTAGCCCTCGCCGTCGGCGACGGTCGGGGTGGCCAGGTCGCCGACGCGGCTCGCGGCGAGGGCCTCGGCCACCTCCGGGTCGGCCCGGAACGCCGCGGCCCGCTCCTTGAGCAGCAGGTAGGTGCGCATGTTCGCCTCGGCCGAGGCCCACACGCCGGTGAAGTCCTCGGTGCGCGAGGGCTTGTAGTCGAAGTGCCGGGGGCCGTCGTACGCGGGGCCGCCGTCGGGGCCGCCGTTCTCCAGCAGGTCCACCAGGGCGAACGCGTTCATCAGGTCGCCGTGGCCGAAGACCAGGTCCTGGTCGTACTTGATGCCCCGCTGGCCGTTGAGGTCGAGGTGGAACAGCTTGCCCTGCCACAGCGCCTGGGCGATGCCGTGGGCGTAGTTGAGCCCAGCCATCTGCTCGTGGCCGACCTCGGGGTTGAGGCCGACCATCTCGGGGCGGGCCAGGGTGGAGATGAACGCCAGGGCGTGCCCGACGGTGGGCAGCAGGATGTCGCCGCGCGGCTCGTTCGGCTTCGGCTCGATGGCGAAGCGCAGGTCGTAGCCGCGGTCGACGACGTACTCGCAGAGCAGGTCGACGCCCTCGCGGTAGCGGTCCAGCGCCGCGCGGATGTCCTTGGCCAGGTCGTACTCGGAGCCCTCCCGGCCGCCCCACATGACGTACGTCTTGGCGCCCAGCTCGGCGGCGAGGTCGATGTTGCGCAGCACCTTGCGCAGCGCGTACCGCCGCACGTCGCGGTCGTTGCTGGTGAAGCCGCCGTCCTTGAACACCGGGTGGGTGAACAGGTTGGTGGTGACCATCGGCACGACCAGGCCGGTCTCGTCGAGGGCCTTGCGGAACCGGGCGATCTGGGCGTCGCGGGCGGCGGAGTCCGCGCCGAACGGGATCAGGTCGTCGTCGTGGAAGGTGATGCCGTACGCGCCCAGCTCGGCGAGCTTGTGCACGGCCTCGACGGCGTCCAGCTCACCGCGGGTGGCGTCGCCGAACGGGTCGCGGGCCTGCCAGCCCACCGTCCAGAGGCCGAAGGAGAATTTGTCGGCGGGGGTGGGACGGGGTGCCATGGCAGACCTCCGGTAGCTATTTGTTCAGTGGTTGAATTATTTGGCGGGCATGTGGCACTGTCAAGGGGTGACCCGCCCCGCCCCTGTCTCCGGGGCGGTCCGCCAGGGCAGCCTGCGCGAGCTGAACCTCGCCGTGGTGCTCGGCCGGATCGCCGCCGCGCCCCGCCCACCCTCGCGGGCGGACGTGGCCGCCTCGACCGGCCTGACCCGGGCCACCGTCTCGGCCGTCGTCGACGACCTCATCGCCGGCCGGCTGGTCGCCGAGTCGGAGCCCGCGCCGCGCGCCGGGGCGGGCCGGCCGGCGCGCGGGCTGGTCCTCGCCGGGTCCGGCCCCGCGGGCCTCGGGCTGGAGATCAACGTCGACTACCTGGCCGCCTGCGTGGTCGACCTGGCCGGCGAGGTCCGGCACCACACGGTGCGCCGGGCCGACCTGCGCCCGGTCTCCCCCGCCGACGCCCTCGCCCGGCTCGTCACGCTGGCCGCCGAGGCGCGGGCCGACGCCGAGGGGCAGGGCCTCACCCTGGCCGGGGTGGCCCTCGCCGTGCCCGGCCTGGTCGGCGACGCCGGGGTGGTCCGGCTCGCCCCCAACCTCGGCTGGCGCGACGTGGCCGTGCCCGAGCTGCTGGCCGGCCACCCGCCGCTGGCCGGGCCGGTGCCCGGGGTCCCGCCGCTGGTCGTCGATAACGAGGCCAACCTGGCCGCCGTGGGCGAGCTGCACGCCGACCCGACCGGGCCGGCGAGCTTCCTGCACGTCTCGGGCGAGGTGGGCATCGGCGCCGGGATCGTCCTCGACGGCGCGCTGTTCCGGGGGGTACGCGGGTGGAGCGGCGAGATCGGCCACATCCCCGTCCAGCCGCAGGGGCGGCCCTGCCGCTGCGGCGGCCGGGGCTGCCTGGAGCAGTACGCGGGCCAGGAGGCCGTGCTCGCCGCGGCCGGGCTGGACCGGGCGGACCTGCCGGCGGACACCGCCGCCGCGCGGCTGGCCGACCTCGCCGCCGCCGGCCACCCCGCCGCCCTGGCGGCGCTTGCCGAGGCGGGGCAGGCCCTCGGGGTCGCGGTGGCGGGCGTGGTGAACCTGCTGGACCTGGACACGGTGGTCCTCGGGGGCGGCTACGCGCTGCTCACCCCCTGGCTGCGCCCGGCGGTGCTGGCCGAGGTGTCCCGGCGGGTGCTCACCGCCGGCTGGGCGCCGGTCACCGTACGCCCGTCGACGCTCGGCCCCGAGGCCGCAGTGGTCGGCGCGGCCGGCTCGGTCGTCCGGCGAATCGTCGCCGAACCGGTCGGCTGGCTGACCCGGCAGGGCTGACCTCCCCTCCCGCCGATCACCTGCGGGCGGCGGCGCAAGGAAGGGCCCCCGCTTAACGCCTTCTGTAGAGGAAGGGTCCCTTCCTAACACCTCTCGACGCGGTGACCCGAGCAGCCGCCGCGCCGGCCGAGCGTCAGGCGGTGCGGGCCACCGGCGGGTCGCCGGCCGACCAGCCGCCGCCCGTGGCGGCGTCGCCGGGCCAACCGCCCGGTGCCGCGTCCGCCGCCGGCCGGCCCCGCGGCACGGCCCCGGCCGACCACCCGGCCGGGTGCTCCCCCGCCAGCCAGCCCTGCCCGGCGGGCGGAGCCCACTCGTCCGCCCGGGCCTCGGCGGCTAACTCCGCCGCCGGCGGCTCGGGCGGGTGCCGCAGCCGGGCGACCTCGTCGAACTCCTGGAGCCCGCCCAGCAGGGCCTGCCGCCCCTCGGGGGTCATCCCGGACAGGATCGCCGCCAGCCGCTGCCGGCGGTCGGCCCGCAGCTCGGCGAGGAGCTTCTCGGCCTCCTGCGTGAGGTGCAGGGAGATCTCCCGCCGGTCGGACCGGCCCGGCTCGCGCTCCAGCATGCCCGCCGCCACGAGCCGGTCGCAGAGCCGGCTGGCCGAGGAGAGCAGCATGTCGAGCAGCGTGGCCAGCCGACGCAGGTTGATCCCGTCGTGCTGCTCGACCGCCATGACGGCGCGCAGTTGCGCCCCGGAGAGCCGGCTGGTGGTGCGCTCGCGCGCTGCCTCGAAGACCGTGAGCAGGGTGCCGGCCGCCGCGTCGAGGGCGGCGGCCATACTCGCGTCTGGTCCGTGCGGACCGTGTTCTTCGGTCATGTTGGCAAGAGACTACCCGGCGTCCCTGGTCGCCGGCCCCTCCGAACAGAGGAGTGACGATGAGCGGTGCGGAAGACCGGGCCCGTCGTACCCTGACCGAGGCGCCCGCCGACCTGCTGGTCGACCGGCTCGCCGGGGAACTCCTGCGGTCGTACGGGATCACGGAGGTCGAACTCCTCCAGGTCGACTACCGCCTCTCGGCGCTGCTGCCGCTCACCGAGGGTGAGCCGATCGAGGGCCCGGGGCACCCGGCCTGGCGCTGCTTCGACCACCAGGAGCCGATCGTCGCCGAGCGGGCCGGCTACTTCCCGGTCAGCATGCGCGGCGACCGGCGGGGGGTGCTCCGGGTGTCGCCGGTGCCCGACGACCCGGCCGCCGTGGGCGAGCTGCTCGGGGTCGCCACCGCGCTGGGCCACGAGCTGGTCGCGGTCAACGAGGGCACGGACGTCTACCGGGCCGCCCGCCGCAGCCGCCGGCTCACCCTCGCCGCCGAGATGCAGTGGGAGCTGCTGCCCGGGCGCAGCCGGATCCGCCCGTCGTTCAGCCTCGCCGGCCAGCTCGAACCGGCGTACGCGGTGCGGGGCGACAGCTTCGACTGGTCCGACGACGGGCACCGGCTGTGGCTGTCGACGATCAACGGGATGGGCGAGGGTGTCCAGGCATCCGTGCTGACCTCCCTGGCCACGCACGCCCTGCGCAACGCCCGCCGGGCGGGGCTGGGCCTGGCCGACCAGGCCGCCCTCGCCGACCAGGCCGTGTACGCGCTGCACCGGGGCGATCAGCACGTCTCGGCGCTGCTGCTGGAGCTGGACCTGGCCGGCGGCGTGATGACGGTGGTCGACGCGGGCTCGCCCCGGCTGGTGCTGCTGCGCGGCGGGGAGGTGGTGGAGCAGCCGCTGGAGGCGCAGTTCCCGCTCGGCATGTTCGACGGCACCGACTACCGGGAGCAGCAGTTCACGCTGCGCCGCGGCGACCGGCTCTTCGTGCTCAGCGACGGCGTCGTCGAGGCGACCGGGCAGAACGTCCGGTACGGCGAGACCGCGCTGGACAGGTTCCTGCGCCGGACCGGCCAGATGGAGCCGCTGGACGCGGTGCGGTCGCTGATCGGCGACCTGCGGGCGTTCGTCGCCGGTGACCTGGTCGACGACGCGGTGGTGGTCTGCCTCGACTGGACGGGCCCGCAGCCCTGACCGGCCCGGTGTACCGGGCCGGCGCGACGCCGGCCCGGTACACCGCCGTGGTCAGTACGCGCCCCGGCTGCGTACCACCGCGCCGAAGGTCTTCCACAGGATGGTCAGGTCGGCGGCGAGCGACCAGTTCTCCACGTAGTAGAGGTCGAGCCGGATGCCGTCCTCCCAGCTCAGGTCGGACCGGCCGCTGACCTGCCAGAGGCCGGTCATCCCGGGCTTGACCAGCAGTCGCCGCGCCACGTCGCCGTCGTAGCGGGCCACCTCGGAGGGCAGCGGGGGGCGCGGACCGACCAGGCTCATCTGCCCGAGCAGCACGTTGGCGAGTTGGGGCAGCTCGTCGAGCGACCACTTGCGCAGCACCCGGCCGACCCGGGTCACCCGGGGGTCGTCGCGCATCTTGAACATGAGGCCGTCGGTCTCGTTGCGCGTGGTCAGCTCGGCGAGCAGGGCGTCGGCGTTGACCACCATCGTGCGGAACTTGAACACGCCGAACTCACGGCCGCCCTGGCCGACCCGGATCTGCCGGAACAGCACCGGCCCACGGTTGTCGAGCTTGATCGCCAGGGCGATCACGGCCAGCAGCGGCAGCAGCAGGGCCAGCGCCACGGCGGCGGCGGACCGGTCGACGAAGCCCTTGACCAGCTTGCGGGCCCCCCGGAACTCGGGGGCCTCCACGTGGATCAGGGGCAGGCCGGCGACCGGCCGGGTGTGGATGCGGGGGCCGGCCACGTCGGTGAGCGCGGGCGCGACGACCAGGTCGACGCCGGTGCCCTCCAGCTGCCAGCCGAGCCGCCGCAGCCGGGTCGCGGTCAGCTCGCCGGAGGCGGTGACGGCCACGGTGTCCGCGCCGATCGCGGTGGCCGCCTCGGGGATGCCCCGGAACGAGCCCACGACCGGCACGTCGCCGAGCCGCTGCGGCACCGGCGCGAGCAGCGCGTCGGGGATGCACGCCCCCACCACGTGGTAGCCGGCGTACGGCTCGCGGCGCAGCTGGTGCACCAGCTCCAGCACGTGCGCGGTGTCGCCGACCACCAGCACCTTGCGCGACCAGCCGCGCCCCCGGGACCGGGCCCGGTGCAGCCGCTTGCGGGCGGCGAACCGGGCCACCTCCAGGCCCAGCATGCCGACGGCGAACGAGATGGCCAGGAAGCCCCGGGAGACGCCGACGTCGGCGATGTAGCCGGCGATGGCGGTGCCGCCCGCGAGGCGCAGGCTGGCGGTGCCGACCCGCCGGTACTCGTCGGCGCCGTAGCCCAGCACCCGGTCGTCGTAGCAGCGCAGGACCTTGAGCGAGAGCAGCCACGTGAGCAGCAGCACGGGGGCCACCACCACGTACGGGATCTCCGAACCCACCGGCTCCTCGTCGCCGAAACGGGCGACGTAGCCGATCAGCACCGCGACCGCCAGGACGGCGGTGTCCAGCACCACCAGCATGCGGACGTACGCCCGCTCGTCGACGCGGGCCACGGGCCCCGCCCGGTCAGCCCCAGGCCGCGGCGGCGTCCTGGTGGCGGTCAACAGCGTCGCCGACGTCACCGGCCCTCCCCAATCTGCTGAGAAAGGCCCCGGTCGTTGCTCGGTCTCCCCAACGGGACCGACGGCGCCGGAGCACCTCGACATCTTCTCTTAACAATTATGGCCACCGACTACTTCGGACGTATTAACGTCAGTTTGCTGGTGGGCCGGCGCCGACAGGCGGCTCGGCGCGCCGGGTTCTCCGCGCGGCAGGCCGCCGTCGCTGATTCACGACTCAGTACGGACATGGTCAGCGAGGCGCGTTCGGGCGGAGCGCGATCGCCTTGAGGAAGATGTCACCGATCTTGGTCGGGTCCTCGGTGACGAAGTTGCCGCCGCCGGTGACCTTGGTGATCGCCTCCAGCTCGGACTTGCTGACGTCGTTGCCGATGCCGATGATCACGACCTGCACCGGCCGCTCCGGGTCGGCGATCCGCTTCAGCTCGGCGAGCAGCTTCTGCTGGGTGATGCCGTTGGCGTCCTCGTTCTTGCCATCGGTGAACAGCACGATCGAGTTGACCCGCCCCGGCTCCCAGTCCTCCTGTACCGCCTTGTAGGCGGCCAGCATCGTGTCGTACAGGCCGGTGTCGCCGTTGGAGGGCCGGATCGTGGCCAGCCCCTGCTCCAGCCGGCTGCGGTTGCTGGAGAGCGGGTTGATCGGCACCAGCTCCCGGTAGTCGAGGCTGCCGACCAGCTCGGTGGAGAAGGTCCACAGCCCGATCGACCAGGAGTCGTCGAACAGGTTCAGGCCCCGGCTGGCCGCCGCGACCGTCACCTGCTCCCGGGTGGCGTTGTTGGCGCTGGGCACCGGCTGCTTCATCGAACCGGAGACGTCGATGACGCAGAGCATCCGCCCGGACTGGGTGGCGATGGACCAGCTGGACACGGCGCGCTCTATCGCGACCGGGTCCAGACCCCCCGCGCCGTTGCCCCCCGGCGCGGGCGCGGTCGCCGCCCCGCCCGCCGGGCTCGGCGCGCCCTGCGGCGCCTCGAAGCCGTCGCCCCAGTTGCCGTCCGGCCCGCGCAGCGACCGCTCGGCCAACCGGTTGCGGAAGCCCGGCGTGGTGAGCACCTCGAACAACACCTTCGCGGCGGCCTGCTTCGCCGGCTCGATGCCCGGCAGCACCGCGTACGGGTAGTCAAGCGGCATCGGCGACGGCTCCAGGTAGAGCGCCGCCAGCGGGATCGGCGGCTTCCGCTGGTTGTACGCCATCACGTCCTCCTCCGACAGCGCGGCGGCGCCGAGGCCGGAGGCGACCGCCGTCGGGTCGGAGGAGCGGGGGAACCGGGCCAGCAGGTCCTCGCGGAGCGCGGAACGGCCGGTGGCCAGTGCCCGCAACGCCCCCGTGGTGGCCTGCTGCGCGTCGCCGCCCGCCCCGCTGGCGGCGGCGGTCATCGACAGCAGCCCGGACAGGCCGGCCGCGTCCTGGGTCGGCTCGACGATCCCGGCGCGGATCGGCTTGCTGCTGCTCACCTGGCGCAGCAGGTCGGTCCAGGTCAGCTTCTTCTCCGGCCAACCGAACCGGGTCTCGGCGACCGGCTCGGGCACCGCCACCACCACCGGGCTGCGGGCGATGGACGCGCCGTTGCCCGGTGCGAACGCGGTGGCACCGGCGTTCTTCAGCCGCAGCAGCCAGGTCGAGGAGTCCGGCACCCAGACGTCCGGGGTGACCGCCGTGCCGCTGGCCTGGCCGACGCCCGCCAGCTGCACCCCGTGCTTGCCGGCCACCGCGGCGGCGACGTCCACGGGCTCGGACTCCGTGACGTTCACGGCGATGCAGGTGCCGCCGACCGCCGCACCGTCGGCCATCCACTGGGCCGCGGCGGCCTGCACCGCCGGGGCCAGCTCGGGGGCCGCCGCCACCGACAGCTGGACCTGCCCCGAACAGGCGGGCCGGACCAACTCCCGGTAGCCGAACCAGGCACCCGCGATGACGACGACGAGCGCCGTCGCCGACGCGACTGCGCCTGCTCCGCGGATACCTGACTGCATGCGATGGCGGCCTGACACGGTGACCATCTTGCGGACCCGCTGCTGGTACTGCCACGTCCGTTCGGACGAAAGTTACTCAGGAGAGACAGATGTCATCACTTTTCTGACACTGAGTGACGACCCCGTGCCCCGAGGTCGCCGACACGCCCCCTGAACAGGGCCGGAACCGCCGGGAGCCGGTGTCACGGCCGGACGCAGGCCGGGCTGGGCACCGCCACCGGCTCCCCCACCGGCGTCGGAACCCCCGTCGCGGCGTCCACCCGGAACACCCGGACCATGTCGGCGCGCTCGTCGGCGACGTACAGGTGCTCGCCGGCCAGGGCGAGGTGCCGGGGCCACTCCCCGCCGGTCTCCACCTCCCCGACCAGCTCGGGCAGCTCACCGGCGAGGGCGAAGACCGACACCGTGCCGACGCCCCGGTTGCCGACGTAGAGGAAGCGCCCGTCCGCGCCGACGGCGATCTCGGCGGGCTGGACGTGCCCGGCGCGGGCGCTGGCGTCCACCCGGCCCCGCTGGTGCAGCGCCCCGTCGGCGGTCAGCTCGTACGCGGTGACCGTGGCGTCCAGCTCGCCCACCAGCCAGCAGCGCCGGCCGTCCGGGTGGCGGGCCAGGTGGCGGGGACCGGAGCCGGCCGTGGCGTGCACCCGGGGCGCCCGGGGCACCAGCCGGCCGGAGGCCGCGTCGAGGTCGTACCGGTAGACCGAGTCGGTCCCCAGGTCGACGGCGAGCAGCGGCCCGCTGTCCGGGGCCGGCGAGACCATGTGGCAGTGCGCCTTCTCCTGCCGCTGCGGGTCGGGCCCGTGCCCGGCGTGGACCACCAGGTCGCTGCGTTCGCCCGGCGCGCCCGTCGGGTCGAGCGGGAACACCGCCAGGCTCCCGCCGCCGTAGTTGGCCGCCACGAGGTGACCGCCGTCGGCGGTGACCGCCAGGTGACAGGGCTCCGCGCCGCCGGTGCCGTGCGAGCCGAGCGGGGTCAGGTCGCCGTCCGGGCCGACCCGGAACGCGCTGACCGCCCCCTCGGGCAGCTCGTTGACGGCGTAGAGCACCGGCAGGGTGGGATGCCGGGTGAGGAAGGACGGCGACGGGGTCGCCGCGGCGGTGCCGAGTGGGGTCAACGCGCCCGTCACCGGGTCGCGCCGGGCGGCGACGATCCCCTCGCCCCGCCCGCCGGTGGCCGCCGTGTAGCCCCCGATGTGGACGATCGCCTGCTGCCCGGTCATCCGTCCGCCTTCCCGCCGTTGTCCGTGTCCGTCGCCGGCCGCGCCGGCCCGCCGGCCGCGCCCGTCACCCGGGCCCTTACCCCACGTCAGGCGGGCCCTCACCCGCGCGCCAGGTCGGGGTCAGGCCGGAACCGGCTCGCCGCGCTGCCGGGCGACGTGCTCGACCAGCGAGATCAGCACCAGCTTGCCGGACTGGCGGTCCCGGGCGTCGCAGAACAGCAGCGGCACGCCCGGGTCCAGGTCCAGCGCGTGGCGTACGGCGTCCAGGCTGAACCGGCGGCCGTCGTCGAAGCAGTTCACCCCGACCACGAACGGGATGTTCCGCTGCTCGAAGTAGTCGATCGACGGGAAGCAGTCGGCCAGCCGGCGGGTGTCGGCGAGCACCACCGCCCCGAGCGCGCCGAAGGCCAGCTCGTCCCAGAGGAACCAGAACCTGTCCTGCCCCGGCGTGCCGAACAGGTAGACCTGGAGGTCCTCGTTGATGGTGATCCGGCCGAAGTCCATCGCCACGGTGGTCGTGGACTTGCCCTCCACGCCCGAGAGGTCGTCCACGCCGATCCCGGCGCCGGTGAGGACCTCCTCGGTCTGCAACGGCCGGACCTCGCTCAGCGCGCTCACCAGCGTCGTCTTGCCCGCGCCGAAGCCGCCCGCGATGAGGATCTTCAGGGCCAGCGGGATCCGCACCCCGGACCCGTCCCGGTCATAGCGCACGGAGTCCATTGACCACCGCCTTGAGGATGTTGTCGTCGGGTAGGAACGCGGTGCCGGCCGGCTCGTGCACCGAGACCAGGCCACGGGCGAGCAGGTCGCCGACGAGCACCCGGACCACGCCCACCGCGAGGTCCAGCTCGGCGGCCAGCTCGGCGACCGGCACCGGCCGCCGGGCGAGCTCCACCAGGCGGCGGTGCTCCGGGTGCAGCCGCGGGTGGGCCGCCGGGTCCGCGCCCCGGCCGGCGAGCACGAACGCCACCAGGTCGAGGCCGACCGGCGGCCGGACCCGCCCGCCGGTCAGCGTGTACGGGCGCACCACCGGGCCCGCGTCGCCGTCCAGCCACTCGTGCTGCGGCCCCGGGGACTCAGCCCGCATCGACCCCGCCCGAGGAGGCCCGGACCGGCGCCGTCAGGCTCTCGCCCACCCGGATCACCAGCATCGCCATCTCGTACGCCACCAGGCCGATGTCCGCGTCGGCCTCGGCGACGACCGCGAGGCACGCGCCCTGGCCGGCGGCGGTGACGAAGAGGTACGCCGATTCCATCTCCACCACCGTCTGCCGCACCCCGCCGGCGGCGAGGTGCCGGCTGGCCCCCTTGGCCAGGCTGGAGAAGCCGGAGGCCAGGGCGCAGAGGTGCTCGGCGGCTGTGCGGTCGAGCTCGGCGGAGGCGCCGAGCAGGAGCCCGTCCGCCGAGAGCACCACCGCCTCACGGGCGGACGGTAGCCGCTCCACCAGCTCGTCGAGCAACCAGTCGAGATCGACGTTCGGCTTCGTCGTGTGCACCACTAGGCGTCCCTCTCAGTTGCGGTCGTGGATTGCGGGGGCGCCGCCGGGGCGTCCGGTTCCGGGGTCGCGTCGGCGGCGGCGGTCGGGGCGGGGGCGGTCGGGGTGATCGGGGCGGCGGGGGCCGGGGCGCTGCCGGGGCCGGCCGCGAAAGCGTCGGCCCCGGCGCTGTCGTCGCTGGTCGCGGTGGCGCCGGCCGCGCCGTCGCGGCGGCCCCGGGCGGTGCCGGCCTGGAGCGCGGACATCAGCCGGCGGGCCTCCTCGGGGGCGCGCGGGGCCGGGCCGTCCTGGACCGTCGGCCGGGGACGGGCGGTGGGGCCACGCCGGCGCACCCGCCGGGGCAGGCCGTCGCCGTCGCCGCCCGGGTCGGCCGGCACGGAGCGGCTGGGCACCAGCGGCACCACGGCCGTCGACGAGTCGCCGCGCTCCCGGGTGATCCGGGCGGACCGGGGCCGGGGCAGCGTGTTGAGCCGGGTGACCTTGGCCATCCGCCGGTCGTCGTCGGCCGCGCCCTGCGCCGCCCGCCCGCCGGGCGGGCCGGCCGGCGGTTCGCCGGTCACCAGGTCGTGCGGGATCAGCACCACGGCGGTGACCCCGCCCTGGGCGGCCCGCCGGAGCTGCACCCGGACGCCGTGCCGGGCGGCGAGCCGGGCGACCACGAACAGCCCGAGCCGGGCGCTGTCGGCCGGGTCGAACTCCGGTGGCGTCGCCAGCCTGCGGTTGGCCTCCTCCAGGGCCGGGGCGGCCATGCCCAGCCCCTGATCGATGATCTCCAAGGCGTACCCGTTGGGCAGGCTCTGCCCCCGCACCGTGACGCGGGTGCCGGGCGGGGAGAACGCGGTGGCGTTCTCGATCAGCTCGGCCAGCAGGTGGATGACGTCGCCGACGGCCCGGCCGACGGTGGCGGCGGGCTGCACGTCGGCGATGTCGACCCGGTCGTACGACTCCACCTCGGAGATCGCG
Source organism: Micromonospora sp. NPDC002575 (assembly GCF_042889525.1). Classification (NCBI taxonomy): domain Bacteria; kingdom Bacillati; phylum Actinomycetota; class Actinomycetes; order Micromonosporales; family Micromonosporaceae; genus Micromonospora; species Micromonospora sp. NPDC002575. Next base: position 145,095 of record NZ_JBIARA010000012.1, read on the forward strand.
CCCCGCACCAGGTCGACCATCGCGACCGGATTGCGCCAGCCCCGGCCCGGCGCGGCCCCGGCGAGGATCACCAGGTCCTCGGCGTGCCGGCGCAGCCGGGTGGCCAGGTGATCCACCCGGAACAGCTCGGCCAGCTCGTCCGGGTCCTCGACGCGGCGCTCCATCCGGTCCAGCAGGGCGAGCTGCCGGTGCACCAGCCCCTGGCTGCGCCGGGCGATGTTCAGGAAGACCTCGTTGAGCCCGCGCCGCAGGGTCACCTCGTCCACCGCTGACCGGACGGCCGTCCGGCCCACCTCGGTGAACGCGCGCCCGACCTGGCCGATCTCGTCCTCGCCGTACTGTAGTGGCGGGGCCTCCCTGGCCACGTCGACGTCCTCGCCGCGCCGCAGCCGGGTGACCACGTCCGGCAACCGGCGCTCGGCCATCTCCAGGGCGGCGTCGCGCACGGCGGTGAGCCGCCGCGCCAGCGACCGGCCGACCCGCAACGACACCACCACCGACGCCACGATCGCGGCGAGCCCGAGCACGCCGGCCACGCCGAGCCGGGCCAGGATGCCGACGGCCACCGGCACCGTCCGGTCGGCGATCGCGTCGGCCTGGGTGAGCTCGAAGTCGCGCAGCCCACGCTGGACCGCCTCCTGGCTGACCTCCCAGGCCCGGGCGTCCAGCTGCGGCGCCCGGCCGGGATCGGCCCGCACCAGCTCATCCTGGAGGGCGCGCAGCCGGACGAACGCCTCGCTCTCGGCCAGCCGCTGGTAGGCCGCCCGGCCGTCGGCCGGCAGGTCGGCCACCGCCGTCTCGGTCAGGAACCGCTGGTTGCCGATGACCTGGACGAGCTGGGTGTGCTCGCCCTCGGCGTAGCGCCCGGTGACGAGCACCCCGGCGAGCAGCGCGTCGGCCTGCCCGAGCAGCTCCCGGGACCGCCCGAACGCGGTCAGCGCCAGCGCCTGCCGGTTGAGGTCGTTGTCGGGCAGGGTGGCCAGCGCGGTGAACGCCTGGAAGGCCGCGCCCACCATGCCGCTGTAGAGCCCGATCGCGCCCGTCCGGTCCACCTGGCGGCGGTCGATGAACCCCCGGCCCGCGGGCAGCGCGTCCAGCGCGCCGAGCAGCCGGTCGAGCCGGGCGTCGAGCAGGTCACCGGCGGCGTCGCGCAGCCGCTCGCCGTTGACCCGGCGGCGCAGTTCGGCGACCGCGGCGTCGGTGCGTCGCCGCTGCTCGGCCAGCTCCGGCAGCTCGGCGGCGCCGGCGAGCTGCACCACGGTCAGCCGGCGCTCGCGTTGCAGCTCGGCGACGACCGTCTCACCGGGCCGGCCGAAGTCGTAGAGGAGGGTGCCGGCGGAGAGCAGATCCAGCGCCGGGCCGAAGGCGAGCGTGGTCGCGAAGATCCACAGGGCCAGCAGCGCGCTGACCGGCGCTACGACCAGGGCCGTCAGCTTCGAGCGGATCGGCCAGTCGCGGGTGTTCATCAGACCTCGCCCGGAACGTGTGGCAGCGGGTGGCACCGGTGCCGGCCAGGCTTCGCCGCCACGGCACCGGGGCACCGGCACGGGCGCCTTGGGCAGGATACGTAATCGTCGGCGGATGCGGTACCGGCCTCTCGCCCGGCGCGCTCACCCCGGCACGCTCCGCTGTATCGGAGTCCGGACCCATCAGGGCGGGAACCGCCCGTTCGGCATCCGGTACCCGCCGATCGCGCAGGAAAGTCGCCCGGATCGGGATTGGCGATCAGCGACCGGAGGGAATACCGGAGGGACGAAGGAGGAGCCATGTCGCCCACGCAGGTAATCGTCATAGTTCTCGTCGTGCTCGTGGTGGTCGCGGCCCTGGCCGTCGTCGGCCGGCAGGTCGCCCGCCGCCGCGCGCTGCGGTCCCGGTTCGGGCCCGAGTACGACCGGGTGGTCGCCGAGCGGGACAGCCGCGCCGACGCCGAGCGGGAGCTGCGGGACCGGGAACGCCGGCACGCGGAGCTGACGCTCACCCCGCTCACCCCCGAATCCCGGGCCCGCTATGCGGCGGCGTGGGAGGAGCTCCAGGTCCGCTTCGTCGACTCCCCCGCCGAGACGGTGAGCGACGCGGACGAACTGGTCGGCCGGCTCGTCGCCGAGCGCGGGTACCCGACCGGGGACTTCTCCGACCAGATCGCCCACCTCTCCGTCGAGCACGCCCGGACGCTCTCGCACTACCGGGACGCCCACGAGATCCGGCTGCGCAACGAGCGCGGCGAGGCCGGCACCGAGGAGCTGCGCCAGGCCGTCGTCCACTACCGGGCGCTCTTCGCCGACCTGCTCGGCGAGGACCCGGTAGCCGCCCGCGTCCCCGAGCAGCGCGAGCCGGACCAGCACCACCCGGAGCACCGCCGGCCCGAGCAGCGCCACCCGGAGCAGCCCCGCCCGGACAGCGCGTCCCGGGAGCCGGAGGAGACGCCGGTCCGCCCGCACGACGTCACGAGCCGTTGAGGAGAGCCAGATGCGCCAGGAGCAGCAGGTGAGCAGCGACCACCCCGAGGCCGTCCGGTCCGCGCCGGTGCCGGTGCCGCCCCCGGGCGGGGCGACCGGCGACGCGGCGGCGCGCCGGGGCCGGGACGTCGAGGGCCGCGCCGAGGTGCCCGAGGACGTGCTGGACGACCGGGGCACCTTCGACGACCCGACCGTGGCCGACGGGCGCGGCGACGGCGCGCCCGAGTTCCACGAGCCGGCCCCGCTGCCGACCGCGTTCGGGGCGACCACGGTCGGCGGCGCGGTCGCGGCCTCGGCGATGGCCAGCGGCCGGCCGGAGGACGAGCGGGACCCGCGCGGCGAGGACACCGCCCGGCCGGGCGACGGCGCGCCGGGCAGGACGGACGCGTTCGACGCCGAGCGGGCCGACCCGACCGCCGCCGACCGGCTGCACGACCGGTCCCGGTGGGCGGCCGGCGAACCGGGCGACGGGCGCACCGGGGCCCGCCACGCGGCGGACCGCAGCCAGGAGGACGCGGTGGTCGCCGGCGCCGCCGGGTACGGCCGGCCCGAGCCCGGCATGATCGACCCGGACGCGCGGGACGACGCCTCGCCCGACCTCGGCGTGGACGCGAACGCGCGCGACGGCGTGGGCGCGGTCACGGCGGCGGCCCGGCCCACCACGGGCGCGGTGCCCGAGGACGCCGCCACCCTCTTCGAGCCCGGCACGGCCCAGGGCTTCCGGGACCGCTGGCGCGACGTCCAGCTCCGCTTCGTCGACGACCCCCGGGCCGCCGCCGGCCAGGCCGAGGCGCTGGTCGGTGAGGCGATCGAGGCGCTGGCCGCCGCGCTCGCGGAGCAGAAGAACAAGCTGGGCGACTGGCAGCAGACCGGCGACGACACCGAGCAGCTCCGGATCGCGGTACGCGGGTACCGCGACTTCCTCGACCGGGTGCTCGGCCGCTGACCGCCCCGCCCGAGCCGCCCCGGGGTGACGACCGGGGCGCAGGCGAGGTCCGGCGTCGTCGGCATGCCCTCGGCCCTGCGGGGTACGCCAGGGGGATCAGGGGAGCACCTGGGCACACGGGAGGGCAGCAGGATGACGGAGCGCGACCCGATCGCGGGGCGACCGCTGGAGGAGACCCCCGAGGCGGCGGCGGCGGTGGACGACGAGAGCACGGTGCCGCAGCTGCGTACCGGTGGCGGGGCCGACCGGGACAACCCGTCCTTCGCCGGGCCGGGGGACGCCGTGGAGGGGGTCGGTTCGACCGAGGACCTGCTCGGCGACCCGTACGGCGGGGGCACGGGCGCCGGCGGGGACAACATCCGCACCGGCGCGGAGCAGCCGTGGGAGCCGGAGGACCTGGTGCTGGCGCGGGGCCAGGACCCGACCCCGGAGAACATCGAGCGGGCCCGCCGGGACCTGGCCGAGCAGGGCCGGGCCGCGGTGGAGCGGACGGTGCCCTGACCGGCCCGGAACAGGCGGGGGCCCCTGGCCCGACCGGTGGACGGTCGGACCAGGGGCCGGGGGGAACCTGCCGGCGCGGTGCCTCACTCCCGCGGCGGCCGGTAGGCCTTCCGCCTGATCAGGAGAGCGGCGGGTAGGCGTTCTGCATCAGCTGGGCGAACTGCGCCGGGAACCAGGCGCCCGAGATCGGGGCACCCGACAGCGCGCCGCTCATGTTGTTGCCGTTGCGGGCGTTACCGGTGTAGGTCGGGTCGCACATCCGGTCGAAGCCCTTGCCCTCGTTGTTCGGGATCTCGGTGCTGGAGCCGTCCGACTCACCCGGGGGCTTCACCCAGACGTAGGCGTCGATGCCCGGCTCGGGAGCGGCCTTGGGACGCTCGCCGAGGCCCGCGCCGGCCTGGTTGCACCAGTTGCCGGTGTGGAAGCGCCGGTCGACCCGGCCGCCGTTGACGTAGGCGTCCACGCTGGTCGTCGGGCCCGCGCCGGTGGGCCGGGCGGAGCCGCCCCAGCCGTTGCGGGAGGTGTCGATCAGCATGCCGATGTTGCTGCTGAAGCCCTTCGAGACCAGCTCGTTGCGGAACGCCTGGGCGAAGGAGAGCTCGTCGACGTAGTAGTTCCAGTCGACCCACTTGGACTGGCGGACGGTCTGGCCGTTCACGTTGTCGGTCACCTTGAAGTACGGCTCCTTGAGGGCCGAGTAGTTCGCGGTGTTGACGATGAAGCCGTGCACGTTGGCCGGGGTGCTGCCGGACGCGCCGGCGGCCTCACGCAGGATCGTGGCGCTCGGGCTGAAGTTGCTGTCCCAGCCCAGCCAGCCGTGGTGACCGGCGTCGATGTAGTTGTAGACGTTGCCGATCGCGCCCAGCTTCGCCAGGGCGTAGCCCACGCCGTTGACGTACCCGCCGTTGGCCTTCATCGTGTCGCACGTCGCCGTGCCGCCCGGCTTGTCCGAGGTGTTGGTGACCAGGTTCGGCAGCGAGTCGATCTCGACGATGTTGATGATCCGCAGGCTGGCGTACTTCGGGTCGCCCTGGATCGCGGCGATCGGGTCGATGTACTCGGACTTGTAGCGGGGCAGCTCGTCCGGCTTCAGCTCACCGTTGGAGGCGAGGGCGGAGCAGTCGCGGCCGGGCAGGTTGTAGATGACGAACTGGATGTAGTTCGCGCCCTGGGCCAGCGCGGCGTTCAGGTGGTCACGCACGCCCATGGCCCCGTTGGAGCTGCTGTCCGGGGTGCCGTTGATGGCGGCGATCCGGTCGATCCACACGGCGGTGGGGGTGTTCGACACCCGGCTGCCGCCCGCGACGGACTCGGCCTTGGCCTTCCACTCCGGGTTCACGTACCCCTTGGCGTTCAGGTACGGGTTGTCCACCTTCTGCCCCGGCGGGGTGGTGGGCGGCGGGGTGGTCGGCGGGGGCGTCGTGGGCGGCGGGGTCGTCGGCGGCGTCGTCGTCGGCGGCGTGGTGGTCGGCGGCGGCGTGGTGGGGTTGGTGGTGCCGCCGTTGCAGACCACGCCGTTCAGGGTGAACGAGGTGGGCTTCGGGTTGCTGCCGCTCCACGAGCCGTTGAAGCCGAGGGTCACGCTGCCGCCACTGGCGATCGAGCCGTTGTAGGACTCGTTCGCGGCGGTCACGTTCTGCCCGCTCTGGCTCCACCTCGCCGACCAGCCCTGCACGACCCTCTGGCTGCTGTTCGGGAAGGTGAAGGCGAGGCTCCAGGACGAGACGGCGTCGCCGATGTTCCTGATCGTGACGCTGCCGGTGAAGCCGCCGGCCCAGTCGTTGGTGGTGTAGTCGACGCTGCACTGGGTCGCGGCCTGGGCCGCGGTGACCGGAATGGTCACCAGACCGCCGGCGACCAGCGCGCCCGCACCGGTCAGTGCGAGCGCCCGGCGACGGCCGGACAGTCTCTTCCTCATACTCATGCCACTGATCTCCTTGGGCGAGACCGGACTCGCGGCCCGGCGGAACGGCGCGCGACATCGAACAGGACGTCGACGGCGCCACGGGGGATTTCGGGGGTGCCCGACCCGGACGGGCAGTGTGGTGGTGGTGCGCGACCGGCGCGTGGCACGGCCGGTCGGGCGGCGAACGTCGTCCGGTGGAACCGGTGCCCTCGACATCTGCCTTGCGCGGTGTGGCTCCCCGTACCGCGTGAGGGAATTCTTGCATGGGAGCGCTTCCATGGCAATGGCTCGATGCCGGGCGGCCCCACCCACCGGGGACGAGCAGCCCGTCCCCCCTCGAAAGGGTGCGCGAAGGCCCGCCCGGTCGCAACCCTCACCGACCACCCGATTCATACGACACTTGGCGTCAACCGCGCTTAGGCCCCCTTCCCCCGCATCAACCCGCAAACTGTAAAACACGAATCTTTCCCCTGATAGCTCGCGAACAGGGCTAACGTCGTGGGTAGCTCGGCTGACGTCGGGCTCAGGACGAAGAGGGATGGAGTGACGCAGGTCATGGCAAACAAGATGCTCGGGAAGGTCGTTGCCGGTGCCGCGCTCGGCGGTGCGTCCCTGCTGGTGTTCACACCGGGGATCGCGTTCGCGGACGGCCACTACGACGGCGAGACCCGCGACGGCAAGGTCTACGCCAAGCCGCACGTCGTCAAGCCCGGCGAGAAGGTCCAGATTCTGGAGATCTGCCCGGAGGCTCAGAAGCACGCCGCCGTCTGGTCCGAGGTGACCGGCAAGGTCAAGCTGCGCCCGATCGACGAGGACCACGGCTACCAGGACGAGGAAGAGGGCGCCTGGGCCGAGGAGAAGGCCGGCGAGGAGAAGTCCGGCGAGGAGCACGGCAAGGCCAAGGAGGACGAGAAGTCCGAGGAGGGCGAGAAGTCCAAGGGCAAGGAAGACGAGAAGGCCAAGGAGGACGAGAAGTCCAAGGCCAAGGAAGACGAGAAGGCCGAGGGCGGCAAGGGCGGCGGTGCCGCCGACGACTCGTCCGGCGAGTGGAGCGGCTACGAGCACGACCAGGAGGCCGAGAAGGGCTACGGGCACAAGTCCGAGAAGAAGGACGAGAAGGACTGGTCGAGCGAGGACTCCAGCTACGGCAAGGACAAGGACTACGGCAAGGACAAGGACTCCAGCTACGGCGAGGAGAAGAGCTACGGCGAAGACTCCAGCTACGGCGAGGAGAAGAGCTACGGCGAAGACTCCAGCTACGGCAAGGAGAAGGGCCACGGCGAAGACTCCAGCTACGGCAAGGAGAAGGGCCACGGCGAGGACTCCAGCTACGGCAAGGAGAAGGGCCACGGCGAGGACTCCAGCTACGGCGAGGAGAAGGGCCACGGCGAGGAGAAGTCCTGGGAGCACAAGAAGGACTTCGTCTACTACGGCGAGGCGGAGGTCGCCGAGGACGCCGACCCGGGCCGCTACGAGCTGAAGGGCTCCTGCGGCGAGGGCGAACTGGTCGTGCTCCCGCGCGGCCACGTCGAGGGCGGTGACGGCGGCGCGGCCGGCGGCGCCGACCGTGGGCTCGCCACCACCGGGGCGAGCATGATGGGCGCCGCGGCGCTCGGCGGCATCGTGCTGATGCGGCGGCGTCGGGCCAATGGGTCCCTCGCCTGACGTGACGGCGACACCGGCCGGCGGCCGCCACGGGACACCGTGGCGCGCCGCCGGCGCGGCCGTCGTCGTCCTGCTCGCCCTGGTGGGCGCCGGGATGGTCGGCGCCTCCATGCGCGCCGCGCCCACCCCCCGCCCGCCCCAGCCGGTCACCCAGGCCGGCCCCGACCGCGTCGGTGGGGTCACGGACAACGGCGGGAACGTCGCCGGTCAGGAGCCCTCCGACGCCGACACGGAGGCGGCGGACGGGAGGCAGCCGGTGGCCGGCCTCGCCCGGGCCACTCCGACCACCATCAGGATCCCCCGCATCGGCGTCGACGCCCCGATCATGACGCTGGGCACCAACCCGGACGGCACGGTCCAGGTCCCCCCGCTGGAGCAGGCGTTGAACGCCGGGTGGTACTCCCCGGGCGCGAGCCCCGGCGAGATCGGCAACGCCGTCGTCGTGGGACACGTCGACTCGGCGAAGGTCGGCGGCCCCGCCGTCTTCTACTCCCTCGGCGCGCTCCGGCCCGGCGACACCATCGAGGTGGCCCGGGACGACGGCAGCCGCGTCACCTTCATCGTCGACGACGTGCGGTCGTACCCGAAGACCGCCTTTCCCACCGAGCTGGTCTACGGGCCCAACGACCGGGCCGGCCTGCGGGTCGTCACCTGCGGCGGGCAGTTCGACCAGGCGGCGGGCAGCTACGTGGACAACATCATCGTGTTCGCCACGATGACGGGCTGACCCGGCCGGGTGGGCCGTGGGGGGGGGCCGGGGGGGGGGGGGGGGCGCGGGGCCCGCGGCCCCCCCCCCCCCCCGCCGGCCCCCCCCCCCCCCCCCCGCGCGTGGACTGCCAGGGACCGCCCAACCCACCAGC
>NZ_JBIARA010000012.1:153438-262361 GCF_042889525.1 Micromonospora sp. NPDC002575
GGCCCCCGGGGGGGGGCCTCCTTCCGGCACCGCCCCCGGGGGGGGCCCCCGGGGGGGGGGCCCCCGGGGGGGGGGGGCGGGGGGGCGGGGGGGCGGGGGGGGGCCCCCCCCCCCCGCGTCCCGCACCGCGTACGGCGTCAGGCCGCCGAGGTGCGTACCAGCGTGCGGATCTGGCGCAGCAGCACCGACAGCGCGGCGAGGTCCCCCCGCGACTCGTCGAACTCTCCCATCGCCCGCCGGGCCCGGTGGATCGACGTCGCGTTGGACTGCTCCCACTGCTCCACCCGCTCCAGCGGCGGCAGCGAGTCCGGCGTGGAGCCGAGCACCTCCGCGGTGAGCGCGGCAAGCGCGGCGTACAGGTCGTAGCGCAGCGCCATCCGGGCCAGGGTCTGCCAGCGGTCCGCCCGGGGCAGCAGGGAGATCTTCGACAGCAGCGAGTCGACCCGGAACCGGTCGGAGAGCACGAAGTAGACCGAGGCCACCTCGCCGACGTCCCGCCCGCTGGTCGCCGCCGTCTCCACCACGTCCAGCAGGCCGAAGCTGTACATCAGCCGGGTCGCCTGCTCGGCCAGCCCGCGCGGCAGCCCCCGCGACGTCATCGCGTCGATGTGTGCGGCGATGCCCTCCCGCTCGCTGCCGTAGAAGAGGTTCTCCAGGCCGGGCAGCAGCCGGGCCACCCCGTCGCGCAGCCGGGCGATCTCCGCCGGCACGTCCAGCGGCGAGCGCCGGTTGGTCACCAGCCAGCGCACCGCCCGGTCGAGCAGCCGCCGGGTGTCCAGGTAGACGGCGGTCTGCACCTCCGGGTCGACCTTGCTGTCGAGCGCCTCGACCGCGTCCCACAGCTCGCGCAGCCCGAACACCTCGCGGACGACCACGTACGCCCGGATCACGTCCGCCGCCGACGCCGCCGTCTCCTCGACCACCCGGAAGACGAACGTGATGCCGCCCCGGTTGATCGCCTCGTTCACCAGGACGGTGGTGACGATGTCGCGGCGCAGCCGGTGCTGACCCATCCGGTCGGCGAACCGCTCGCGCATCGGCGTCGGGAAGTAGTTGACCAGGACGTCGGTCGTCCACTCCTCGTCCGCGAGGCCCTCGGCCAGGATCTCCCGCTCCAGCACGATCTTCGTGTACGCGAGCAGCACCGCGAACTCCGGCGCGGTCAGCCCGTTCTCGGTGCGGGCCGCCAGCTCCTCGTCCGGCGGCAGCGCCTCCAGCGCACGGTTCAGCGCGCCCGAGCGCTCCAGCTCGTTGATCATCCGGCGGTGCACCGGGAGCAGCGAGGCGGCCTGCGCCTGCGAGTTGTTGATCGCGCGGGCCTGGTCGTAGTTGTCGCGCAGCACCAGCTCGGCGACCTCGTCGGTCATCCCGGCCAGCAGCTCGTCGCGCTCCGGCACGGTCAGTTCCCCGTCGGCGACCGCCGTGTTGAGCAGGATCTTGATGTTCACCTCGTGGTCGGAGCAGTCCACCCCGGCCGCGTTGTCGATGAAGTCGGTGTAGATCCGCCCGCCCGCGAGGGCGTACTCGATCCGGCCGAGCTGCGTGCAGCCCAGGTTGCCGCCCTCGCCGACCACCCGGCAGCGCAGGCTGCGGCCGTCGACCCGGATCGCGTCGTTGGACTTGTCGCCCACCTCCACGTTGGTCTCCGAGGACGCCTTGACGTACGTGCCGATGCCGCCGTTCCAGAACAGGTCCACCGGGGCCGTCAGGATCGCCTTCATCAGGTCCTGCGGCGAGAGCTGGGTGACGTCGTCGTCCAGCCCCAGCACGGCGCGGACCTGCGGCGACACCGGCACCGACTTCGCGGTACGCGGGTACACCCCGCCGCCGTCGGAGATCAGCTTCGCGTCGTAGTCCTCCCACGACGACCGGGGCAGGTCGAACAGCCGCTTCCGCTCGGCGTACGAGGCGGCGGCGTCCGGGTCCGGGTCGAGGAAGATGTGCCGGTGGTCGAACGCGGCCACCAGCCGGATGTGCTCGCTGAGCAGCATCCCGTTGCCGAACACGTCGCCGGACATGTCGCCGACGCCGACCACCGTGAACTCCTGGGTCTGGGTGTCGTGCCCCAGCTCCCGGAAGTGCCGCTTCACCGACTCCCAGGCGCCCCGGGCGGTGATGCCCATCTTCTTGTGGTCGTAACCGGCGGAGCCGCCCGAGGCGAACGCGTCGCCCAGCCAGAACTGGTGCCCCGCCGAGATCTCGTTCGCGATGTCGGAGAACGTGGCGGTGCCCTTGTCCGCCGCCACCACCAGGTACGGGTCGTCCGCGTCGTGCCGGACCACGTCCTCGGGCGGCACGATCTCGCCGGCGACGATGTTGTCGGTGACGTCGAGCATCGCGCCGACGAACTCCTGGTAGCAGGCGACCGCCTCGTCCCGGTCCCCCGGCTTCTGCTTGAGCACGAAGCCGCCCTTCGCGCCCACCGGCACGATCACGGCGTTCTTCACCATCTGCGCCTTGACCAGGCCGAGCACCTCCGTGCGGAAGTCCTCCCGCCGGTCGGACCAGCGCAGCCCGCCCCGGGCCACCGGCCCGTAGCGCAGGTGCACGCCCTCGAACCGGGGCGAGTAGACGAAGATCTCGAACCGCGGGCGCGGGGCCGGCAGGTCCGGGATGGCCTGCGGGTCCAGCTTGAACGCCACGTACGGCTTCGGCCGGCCGCCGACCGGCCTCGCGTAGAAGCTGGTGCGCAGGGTGGCCTGGATCAGCGTCAGGTAGGACCGCAGGATGCGGTCCTGGTCGAGGCTGGCCACGTCGTCCAGCGCCGCCTTGATCGCCGCCACCAGCTCGCCGCCGCGCTCGCGGCGCTGCTCCACGCTCGCCTCGCCGGGGGCGAACCGCACCTCGAACAGCTCCACCAGCAGCGCGGCGATCCTCGGGTACGCGATGAACGTCTGCTCCATGTAGTCCTGCGAGAAGACCGTCCCGGTCTGCCGCAGGTACTTCGCGTACGCCCGCAGCACCACCACCTGCCGCCAGGTGAGCCCGCCGCGCAGCACCAGCTCGTTGAAGCCGTCCACCTCGGCCTCGCCCCGCCACGCCGCCGCGAAGGCGTTCTCCACGTGCGGGCGCACCTCGGCCAGCTCCTGGTGCCCCTCGGGCAGCCGCAGCCCGAAGTCGTACAGCCAGATCCGCCCGTCGACGCGCTCCACCTCGTACGGGTGCTCGTCGACCACCTTCACGCCGAGCGAGTGCAGCACCGGCAGCACCGCGGACAGCATCATCGGCTCGCCGTAGCGGTAGACCTTGAACCGCACGTCCATCGTCTCGTCGACGTCGGCGTCGCGGCCGACGCCCGGCCGCGGGGCGAGCTGCTTGCGGAACAGGTGCATCTCCAGCTGGCCGGGCTCCTCCAGCAGCTCCAGCTTCGCCAGGTCCTTCATCGCCTCGTACGGCGTGTGCCCGTCCTTGTAGCCCTCCGGGAACGCGTCGGCGTACCGGCTGAACAGGTGCTTGGCCTGCTCGTCGCCGAGCTTGCGCTCCAGCACCAGGCGGTAGTCGTCGTCCCACAGCCGGGTGGCGTCGGCCAGCTCCTCGGCGAGCAGGTCCGCGTCGATGTCCCCCGGTGGGCGGGTCGGGTCCGTCCGCACGATGAAGTGCACCCGGGCCAGCATCGACTCGGTGACCCGGGTGGTGTAGTCCACCCCGACGCCGTTCAGCTCGCGCAGCAGGATGTCCTGCATGCGCAGCCGGTTTTGCGTGGTGAACCGGTCCCGGGGCAGGTAGATCAGGCAGGAGATGAACCGCCCGTACGCGTCGCGGCGCAGGAACACCCGCAGCTGCCGGCGGCCCGCCATCCGCAGCACGCCGATCACCGCGTGGTAGAGGTCCTCGGTCTTGATCTGGAACAGCTCGTCGCGCGGGTACGTCTCCAGGATCTGGAGCAGGTCCTTGCCGGAGTGGCTGCGCTGGCTCAGGCCGGAGCGGTCCAGTACCTCGGCCACCTTGCGGCGCACCACCGGCAGCTCCCGCACGCTCGTGCGGTACGCCGCCGTGGAGAACAGCCCGAGGAACCGCCGCTCGCCGACCACCTGACCGGCGTCGTCGAAGACCTTGAAGCCGATGTAGTCCAGGTACGCCGACCGGTGCACGGTGGCCCGGGAGTTCGCCTTCGTGATGATCAGCAGGCGCTTCTCCAGCACCTTCTCGTGCGCCTCGGGCGTCATCGACGACAGCGCCCGGGCCTCCGGGGAGTCCGACCGCAGGATGCCCAGGCCCGTGCCGAGGACCGCCTCCAGCGCCGGCCCCTCGCCGCCGGGGGCGTCGACCAGCCGGTATTCCCGGTAGCCGAGGAAGGTGAAGTGGTCGTGGGCGAGCCAGCGCAGCAGCTCCACCGAGTCCGTGATGTCCTTCTCCGGCACCGGCGGGCGGCTGTCCGAGGTGCGCGCGGTGGCCAGCTCGTCGGCCAGGGCCAGGGCCCGCTGGCGCATCCGCGGCCAGTCCTCCACGGCCTCCCGCACGTCGGTGAGCACGCGCTGCAACTCGCGGCGCAGCTTCTCCCGCTCGGCGGCGTCGCGGACCGGGTCGATCTCGATCCGCATCCAGCTCTCGACCAGGTCCCCGTCGATCGAGTCGTCGGGCTCCACGTCGGCGGCGACCTCGACGAGGCGGCCCAGCGGCTCGCGGCGCACCACCACCAGCGGGTGCACCAGCAGGTGCACGTCGAGGTGGTGGGCGTTGAGCAGGGCGGTCACCGAGTCGACCAGGAACGGCATGTCGTCGGTGACGATCTCGATCACCGTGTGGTGCTGGTCGGCGTCCGGCTCGTGGATGCGCAGCTTCAGCTCGCCCGGCACCCGCTGCTGGGCGAGGTCCCGGTGGGCGCGGGCCGCGTCGAGCATCTCCTCGGCGGTGAACCCGATCAGCTCCTCGTCCGGGGCGAACCGCCAGAAGCGGCTGACCAGTGTCGCCGCGTCGTGGTCGTCCCCGGCGAGCGCGACGGCCTGGGCGACCAGGCGTTCGGCGTTCGGGACCGGCTCGTCGAGCTCGGCGTCCTCGACGTCGTCGGCCAGCGCCTCCGCGGGCAGCCCGAGGTCGTAGAGGGTGTCGATGCTCGAACCGGTCATCCCGGTCACGCCTGTGTCGAGTCGGCCGAAGCCGTCCCCGTCGGTTGCCGAATCGAAACTGTCGTCCCGGCCGTTGTCGTCCTGCCGGAGGTCGGGTCCCGGTTTGATCGCCGGACGCCGGTCCATCGGTGCCACTCCCCTCGACCCACCGCGTTGTGGGTCACTCTGCCGCTCAGCCTAGGCCCTCCCGATCGGTGCCTTCGGTCTGACCTGTCGCCGGACGTACGGTTTCGGGACTCCGTCCTTTCACCCGTTGCAGATCCCTGGTAGGCCGGCTGGGGAATACCCCGCGCGGGATGTTCATGCACCTCCCCGCGACAGGTCTTCCCGCACGTGGCGGGTCCGGCGGGGCGATGCGCCGGGGCCGGTCGTACTACGGTGACGGGCAGTCGGAGATCCGGAGGGACCGCCCGCATGCACCTGACGCACCCGATCCGTCGCGGCAGCGCCCGCACCCACGGCCGCAGCCGCAGCCGGGCCCGGCGGTCGCTCGCGGCGTTCGCGGCCACCGTGCTGGCCGCCGGCGCGCTGGTCGGCTGCTCGTCCGACGACGGCCCCGAATCGACCGTCGACGCCTTCCTGTCCGGTTGGGGCAAGGGTGACCTCCAGGCCGTCGGCTTCGTGACCCCGGCCGGGCTGAAGGTGCCCGCCGCCGACGTGACGCGCCAGCTCCGCGAGCTCGCCGGCGAGCTGGCCGACACCCCGCCGACCCTGCGCCGCACCGGCGACCCGAAGGTCGACGCGAACACCGCCACCGCCGGGATCCGGGTGGCGTGGGCCCTGCCGGGCGGCGCCCGCTGGGAGTACGACCGGCAGGTGCGGCTCACCACCGGCGGCGACGGGCAGTGGCGGGTGATCTGGGAGCCCCAGGTGGTGCACGAGCAGCTCACCGACGGCGACCGGATCGCGTTGCGCCGCGACGCCGCGCCCCGGGCCGGAGTGCTCGACGGCGCGGGCGAGCCGATCGTCACGCCCCGGCCCGTGGTCCGCGTCGGGCTGCAACCGAGCGAGGTCACCGACGCGAAGGCCGTGGCGCGGCAGCTCGACGCCGCGTTCCGGGCGGTCCGGCCCGCCATCACCCCGCCGGTCGACCTCTCCGACCTGCCCAAGCGCCTCGCCGACGCCGACCCGGGCGCGTTCGTCGAGGTGGTGACGCTGCGCGAGGAGGCGTACCGGCAGATCCGGTCCCGCATCCACGACCTGCCCGGCACGAAGTTCCGGGCCGAGAAGCTCGACCTGGCCCCGACCCGGGAGTTCGCCCGCGCGCTGCTCGGCTCGGTCGACCAGGCCCAGGCCGACGACCTGGCCGCCCACCCCGACCGCTACCGGCAGGGCGACCTCGTCGGTCACGGCGGCCTCCAGGGCCGGCACGACGAGCGGCTGCGCGGCACGCCCGGGCTCACCGTGATCAGCGAGCGGGCCGGGCCGGACGGCACCGTCGCGCCGACCGGCACGGAGCTGTTCCGGCAGGAGCCGAAGCCCGGCCAGCCGGTGCGGACCACCCTCGACGTGGCCACCCAGAACGCCGCCGACGCGGCCCTGCGCGGCGAGAAGCGCCGCGCCGCCCTGGTGGCGGTGCGCGTCGGCGACGGCGCCGTGCTGGCCGCCGCGAACGGCCCGGGGGCCGCCGGCGAGAACCTCGCGTTCACCGCCCAGGTGCCGCCCGGTTCGACGTTCAAGATGGTCAGCGCCCTCGGCCTGCTCGACCGGGGCGCGGTCACCTTGGACGGCCCGGTCGCCTGCCCGAAGACGTTCACCGTGGACGGCCGCTCGTTCAAGAACTCCGACAACTTCGCCCTCGGCACGGTGCCCTTCCGCACCGACTTCGCGAAGTCCTGCAACACGGCGTTCGCCGCGCTCGCACCGAAGCTCGGCCCCGACGGCCTCGCCCAGACCGGCCGGGCCCTCGGCCTGGAGGCCGAGTGGGACCTCGGCCTGGACGCGTTCACCGGCAAGGTTTCCGCCAACGGCTCGCCGGCCGAGCAGGCCGCCGCCGCGTTCGGGCAGGGCACCACCGTGGTCAGCCCGCTGGCCATGGCCGCCGCCACCGCCACCGTCGCCCGGGGCCGCTGGGAGCAGCCGAAGCTGGTCGTCGACCCGGCCCCGGCCAAGGCCGCGCCCGCCGGGCCGCAGCTCAGGCCGGAGTCGGTCGAGCCGCTGCGCACGATGATGCGCGAGGTGGTCACCGCCGGCACCGCCACCGCCCTCGCCGACGCCCCTGGCGGGCCGGTGCACGGCAAGACCGGCACCGCCGAGTACGACGACGACCCGGCGCACACCCACGCCTGGTTCGTCGGCTGGCAGGGCGACGTGGCGTTCGCGGTGTTCGTGGAGCGGGGCGGGTCGAGCGGGTCGAGCGCGGTACCGATCGCCGAGCGCTTCCTGCGCGCCCTGGCCACCTCCTGACGGCCGACCAGGTCCTCGGGGGCAACCCTTCCCGCTGACCCGGCCAAGGGCAGCGGCGCTGCCGCACCGACCGACGCCGCCCATCCCAGTGCCAGGGGGCGTGCGCCTAACGGAGCTACCAGCACGAACGGGACAGTCGTCCCCCGCGGTCGCCAGGCGATTCCTCGGAGTCGGTCCGGACGTACGCCGATCTGTAGTGGCAGCCCTGATTCACCGCTATCACTGATAGCGCGTCGCCACAGATTGCTTCTGTCGGAAATCCGCCACTCTTCTGTCCTTGTCGACACCTAGGGCACGAGGGACTGCCCAAATGGGTACGTATGCGAATCATTTGAACCAGCGATATCGATAGTTCCGCCTTTCATCATCCGTTCGGCGAATATGTACGCCTATTCGCCGAACTTCGAAGCGTGGCAGCAGCGCCATAGGCCCGGTAGCGTGCCGAAGCCGGGGGGCGCGAAAGGTTTTCGCAAGAGGACCGAGACTCCCCGGTGACACGTTCGGCAGTGCGGGAGGGCACGAGTGTCGGTCAGCTCGAAGAAACACCGTCTACCCCAGTCCCGGCAACAGGACTCGGTTGTCATTCCGGCCCCGCCGCCAGGCCAACTCGTCACAGTTCGCGGCCGACGCTGGGTGGTGGCCGAACGAGTCGCCAGCACCATTGCCGCCGACCGGGCCGCGGACGGCGCAGCTGAGGCCGAGCACCTGCTGAGGCTGAGCTCCATCGAGGACGACAGCTTCGACGAGACGTTGGACGTGGTATGGGAAGTCGAGTCCGGCCCCCGCGCCCACGAGTCGACCGAACTCCCCACCCTCGTCGAGGGCCGCTCGTTGGACGACCCACAGACGCTGGATGCCTTTCTCGACGCCGTCCGGTGGGGAGCGCTCACCAGCGCCGACCGGAGCCTGCTGCAGGCGCCGTTCCGCAGCAGCATCGACATCCAGCCGCATCAGCTGGATCCCCTGGTCCGCGCGTTGTCCATGCCCCGGGCGAATCTCCTGATCGCCGACGACGTCGGGCTCGGCAAGACGATCGAGGCGGGGCTGGTCATCCAAGAAATGATCCTGCGCTACCGGGCGAGGACGGTGCTCATCGTCTGCCCTGCCAGCCTCTGCATCCAGTGGCAGGAGCAAATGCAGGAGAAGTTCGGCCTGGAGTTTCGGCTGCTGGACACCGAACTCGTCCGCAGCCTGCGCCGCGAGCGGGGTGTACGGGTCAATCCGTTTACCCACTTTCCCCGTCTCATCATGAGCATCGACTGGCTGAAGCGAGACCGGCCTATGCGGATGCTGCGCGACGTGCTGCCCAAGGAGTTCCAGCTACCCCGGGCCTTCGACATGCTCGTGGTCGACGAGGTTCACTCGTGCGCACCCACCGGCCAGGGGCGATACGCGGTCGACTCGCGGCGCACGCAGGCGGTCCGTGAGCTGGCGCCACACTGCGAACACCGGCTCTTTCTCTCGGCGACCCCGCACAACGGCTATCTGGAGTCCTTCACCGCCCTGCTCGAACTCCTCGACGACCAACGCTTCGCCCGTGGCGTACCGCCGGACGAGCGGCAACTCAAGCAGGTCATGGTGCGCCGGCTCAAGTCGGAGCTGACCAGCGACTTCGACGGGCGTCCTCTCTTCCCGCCCCGCCGCATCGTCGCGCTGCCGGTCGACTACACCGCCGAGGAGCGGCAGGTACACGAGGACCTGCGCGCCTACACGGAGTCGCGGGTCCGTCGTGCCGCCGTGGACGGGGACACGGCCCGGGTGGCGGTCGAGTTCTCCCTGACCACCCTGAAGAAGCGGCTCTTCTCCTCGCCCGCCGCCTTCGCCCGCACGCTGGCCACCCACATCGCCACTCAGGGGAAGGGGCGGGTCGGCAAGGAGCGGCAACCGCGCGTCTCGGTGCTGCGCGACACGTTCGCCGCCGTGGAGGACGCTCTCGACACCGGGGCCGACGACGACAGCTCCTACGAGAACCTGTCCCGACGGGCACTGCTCGCCGCCGGTGACGTCGAGCCGGTGCTCACCGCCGAGGACCGTGCGCTGCTGGGCCGGATGACGGCCTGGGCGGAACGCGCGAAGTACCAGGCGGACAGCAAGCTGACCCTCTTCCTCGACTGGCTGGGCGAGCTCGGCGGCCCCGATCGCGACGAGCGAGTCATCGTCTTCACCGAGTACCGGGACACGCTGCGCTGGTTGCAGGAACAGTTGGAGGCGCACGGCCACGGCGTCGACAACCGAATCGAGGTGCTGCACGGCGGGTTGGACACCCACGAGCGCGACCGGATCAAGAAGGACTTCCTCGCGTCGGACTCCCCGATCCGCATCCTGCTGGCCACAGACGCGGCCAGTGAGGGCATCGATCTCCAGGAGCGATGCCACCGCCTGGTGCACTGGGAGATTCCGTGGAATCCCAACCGGCTCGAGCAGCGCAACGGTCGCATCGACCGGCACGGCCAACGGGCGAGCGAGGTGCTCATCCACCACTTCGTCGGCACCGACTACCGCGAGGGCGCCGATTCCGACGTCCGACCCGGCTCGCTCGACGGTGACCTGCACTTCCTCGCTCAGGCGGTGCGGAAGGTCGAGCAGATCCGGACGGACCTCGGCAGCGTCGGGCCGGTCATCGCCGACCAGGTCACCGAAGCCATGCTGGGACGACGACGTGCCGCGCTGGACACGTCCGTGGCGGAGCGCGACGCCGCGAAACGTGCGGTGCTCGCGGTGGAGCGGCAGCTCGCCGCCGAGCTGGGGAAGCTGGTCGGCAGGCTGCACGAGAGCCGGGCCGGGCTCCGGCTGCAACCGGACTCGGTACGCCGGGTGGTCGACGTCGGCCTGCGGCTGGGCCGGCAGCAGCCGCTGCGCCCGACCACCGCACCCGGGTTCAAAGGTGAGTTCTTCACCGTGCCGCCGCTCGCCGACGACTGGGCCCGCGCGGTGGCCGGTATCGTGCACCCGCGCACTGGACGTGCCCGGCCGGTGACGTTCGACGACGCCGCCGCCAGGCCCGTCGACGAGCGGCGCAGTCGACAGGACGTGGTCCACCTGCACCTGGGCCATCCGCTGGTGCAGCAGTGCCTGCGCCTGCTGCGGGCCGAGGTCTGGTCCGGTGGGCGGGAGGCCAAGCTCTCCCGGGTCACCGCGCGGATCGTGTCGGACGACGCGTTGGCCGAGCCCGCCGTGCTGGCCCACGGGCGGCTGGTGGTGACTGGCGGCGCCGGCACCCGCCTGCACGAGCAGATCATCACCGCCGGCGGCTGGCTTCGGGAGGGACGCTTCGCCTCCTTCGGCAGCGTGCGGGAGACCGAGGCTGCGGTGGCGGCGGCGAGGGAGAGCAGCACCCCGTGCGGCCCCGAGTTCGCCGAGCGGGTGGCGACGCTACTGCCGAAGATCCGCAAGTCGCTCATCAGGGCACTGGAACGCCGACGCGACGAGCGGCAGGGCGGCATCGGCCGGATGCTGACGGCGAACGCGGAGCAGGAGGCGAACGCCGCCGAGGAAACCTTGCGCGAGCTGGACGCCGCGATCCGCAAGGCGCTGCACGACAACCCCCACGAGCAACTGGCGCTCTTCGACCTGACCAGCGACGAGCGGATGCAGCTGCACCGGGACCGGGAGGCGCTGCGCGACCGGCTAGACCGGATCCCGGACGACATCGCCCAGGCCCGCAAGGCCGTGCGACGCCGCTACGCCGACCCGACGCCCCGGTTCTTCCCGGTGGCGGTGGAGTTCCTGATCCCGAGGAGGGCCGCCCGATGACCGGCAAGTCCCGTCGCCCCGGCAACCGGACGGGGCAGCGGATCAGCCCGCACGCCGAGTGGCTGGCGCTGGTCGAGACGGTCGAGCCCTTCCTCGACCTGGACGTGCTCGACACCGCGCTGCCGCAGGGCTGCGCCCCCGTCCGCACCGCGCTGCGGGACCGGCTGGCGCTGGCGGTCGAGGAGCTGCGCGCCGAGCCCGCCAAGGCCGAGCTCTTCGTCGAGTTCGTCCTCCGCGAGGTGCTGGAGTGGGACCTCGACGGCGACCCGGCGTACGGGGCCGCGGTGCGGGACTCCGCGATTCCGGGCGCGCTGGCCTACCGCCCGCCCTCGACCGGCGAGACCCTCCGCCCGGACGTCGTGCTGATGGCGGGCAACTCCCCCGAGGTGCTGGTCGCCCGCTGGCCCGCCGGCACCCCGCTGGACAAGGCGGTGCCGGACCGGTCCTGGGCCGCTTCCCCCGTCGACCGGATGGTGGAGCTGTGCCGGGCCACGGGGAACCCGGTCGGCCTGGTCACCAACGGCTGGCGGTGGGCGGTGGTGCACGCCGCCGAGGGCCTGCCGGTCGGGGTGGCGACCTTCGATGCGGAGATCTGGGTCGACGAACCGGTCACCCTGGCCGCGTTCGCCGACCTGCTGGGCAACGCCCGCTGGTTCAGCCGCCCCGACGACGAGCACCTGAGCGCGCTGTTGCACGAGAGCGGCAACCGCGAGGAGGCGGTCACCGGTCAGCTCGGCGCGCAGGTCCGCGCGGCCGTCGAGCACCTGGTGGACGCTCTCTCCCGCGCCGACCGCGACCTGGACGGGACGGTGCTCGCCGACGTGTCCCCGCGCGAGGTGTACCGGGGCGCGGTCACCGCCACCATGCGGATGGTCTTTCTGCTCTACGCCGAGGACCGCCATCTGCTGCCGTTGCAGGGCCTCTACGCCGAGTCGTACGCCATGCACACCCTCTTCGACCGGCTGCGCGCCGACGCCGCCCGGCTGACCGAGGACATCTTGGAGCGGCGGCACTCCGCCTGGGGCCGGCTGCTGGCCACCTCGCGGGCCGTCCACGGCGGGGCGCGGCACGACGCGCTACGGCTGCCGGCGTACGGTGGCTCGCTCTTCGACCCGGAACGGTTCCCGTGGCTGGCCCGGCTGCGGGTGGACGACCGGACCATGCTGCGGGTGCTGGACCGGCTGCTGATGCTGCGCCGGGAAGGGCGGGCCAGCATCGAGGCGATGCCGCTGTCCTACCGGTCACTGGACGTCGAGCAGATCGGGTACGTCTACGAGGGGCTGCTCGACCACTCCGGGCTGCGCGCCCGGGAAACGGTGCTGGCGCTGCGCGGGCCGGCCCAGCCGGAGATCCCCCTCTCCGTGCTGGAGGCGCTGGACGACGCCGATCGGATTCCGTACCTGGTGCGGGAGATGTCGCTGGGCACCAAGCGCAAGGTCAACGCGGCCCAGGTGCAGCGCTGGCTCGCCGACCAGCCGGACGCGGCGAGCTACGCCGACCTGCGCGCGGCCTGCGGCGGCGACGACGCGATCACCGCGCGGGTGCTGCCGTACTGGGGCCTGTTGCGGCCCGACCTACGCGGCGGCCCGCTGGTGTACGCGCCGGGCGCCGTCTACGTCACCCAGGTGGGCGACCGGCGGGCGGCCGGCGCGCACTACACGCCGAAGCACCTCGCCGAGGAGATCGTCAAGCACACCCTGGACCCGCTCTGCCACTCCCCCGGCCCCGCCGACGGGCTCGGGCCGGACGACGAGTGGCGGGTCCGCCCCGCCGACGAGCTGCTGGCCCTGCGGGTCGCCGACATCGCCGTCGGCTCCGGGGCGTTCCTGGTCTCCGCCTGCCGCTACCTGGCCGCCCGGCTGGTGGAGGCGTGGCAGCGGGACGGCCTGCCGGACGACGTCCCGGACGGCGACACCCCGGACGCCCAGGAGGAGCGGCTGCTCCACGCCCGCCGGCTGGTCACCGACCGCTGCCTCTACGGGGTGGACCGGGACGACATGGCCGTGGAGATGGCCAAGATGTCGATGTGGCTGGTCACACTGGCCAAGAACCGACCCTTCGAGTTCCTCGACCACGCGGTGCGCCGGGGCGACTCGCTGCTCGGCATCACCGACCTCGACCAGCTCCTGCACCTGCACCTCGACCCCGTCCAGGGCAAGAAGATCGCCGGTCACGTCACGTTCTTCGAGGACACCGCCGGGATGATGTCCAGCGAGGTCAAGGATGCCCTCGGATACCGGCACGAGCTGGAGCGGATCCCGGTCCGCGACGTGCGCGACGCCGACGACAAGGCCCGGCTGCTGGCCAAGGCAGACGGGCACACCGAGGCGCTGAGGCTGATCGCCGACGGCGTGGTCGCCGCCGCGCTCGCCCGGGGCCGCTCGGCCACCGAGTACGAGCAGGCCCTCGCCACGGTCCGTGAGAACACCCGGGGCGTGCTGGCCGGCAAGGCGGCGGCCACGGAGCAGCTCCGCGTGCAGACCCGCAAATGGCTGGAGGGTGGACGGCCGGAGGGTGCGCCGGAGCGGGAGTGCATCCACTGGCCGCTGGAGTTCCCCGAGGTTATGGAGAACGGCGGCTTCTCCGCCATCGTCGGCAACCCGCCTTTCCAGGGCGGGCAAAAGATCACCGGGTCGCAGGGCACCGACTACCGCGACCACCTGGTCCGCTGGGTGGGCGGCGGCAAGCGGGGCAGCGCCGACCTGGTCGCCTACTTCTTCCTCCGGGCAGCCTCGGTGGCCCCGGCGGGCCGGGCCGGGCTGATCGCCACCAACACGATTGGCCAGGGCGACAGCCGTGAGGTCGGGCTGGACCAGTTGACCGAGGCCGGGTGGTCGATCGTCCGGGCGGTGAAGAGCACCCCGTGGCCGGGCGAGGCGACGCTGGAGGTGGCCAAGGTCTGGCTCGGCCAGCGCGGCGAGTCGGAGCGGGTGATGCTCGACGACGTCACGGTCCCCGCGATCACGCCCGCCCTGGACGCGGCGAGCCGGGTCACCGGAACGCCACACCGGCTCGCCGCCAACGCCGGCATCGCCTTCCAAGGGTCGATCGTCCTCGGGCTCGGTTTCACCATGACCCCCGACGAGGCCCAGGAGTTGATTGACCGGGACCCGCGCAACGCCGAGGTGCTGTTCCCATACCTCAACGGCGAGGACCTGAACAATCGGCCGGACGCCTCCGCCAGCCGCTCGGTGATCAACTTCCGTGACTGGCCCTTGGAGCGCGCCGAGCAGTACCCGGACTGCATGGAGCGGGTACGCCGGCTCGTCAAGCCCGAGCGCGACCGGAACAACCGCAAGGTCTACCGCGACTACTGGTGGCAGTATGCCGAGAAGCGCCCAGCCATGCTGCAAGCCCTCAAAGGGCTTGATCGGGTGCTGGCGATCGCGCGCGTCAGCAAGGTAGTGCTTCCGCTCTTCGTCTCACCTGAGCAAGTTGTCAGCGAAGCTGCGGTCGTGTTTGCGACTGCGGACGCGGCCGATCTCGCGCTGTTGTCCAGTGCGCCGCACTACTGGTGGGCGATCGACCGAGCATCGACGCTGGAGACCCGGATCCGTTACACCCCCTCCGACGTGTTCGAGACGTTGGTGCGGCCGGAGTCGACCGGGCGGATGCGGGTGGTCGGGGAGCGGCTCGACTCGTACCGGCGGGGGCTGATGCTCGACCGGAACGAGGGGCTGACGAAGACGTACAACCGGGTGCACAACCCGGGCGAGAGCGCCGCCGACATCGCGGAGCTGCGGGCGATCCACGTCGAGATCGACCACGCGGTGGCCGAGGCGTACGGGTGGCAGAACCTGGCGCTGGACCACGACTTCCACGAGACCCGGCAGGGCATCCGCTACACGGTCGGCCCGACGGTCCGGCAGGAGATCCTGGACCGGCTGCTTGAGCTGAACTTCGCCCGCTTCAAGGAGGAAGAGAAGCGCGGCCTGCACAACAAGGGCAAGCCCGCACGCGGCAAGCCGGCCAAGGTGCCGAAGCCGCGCGCCGCCGCCGATTCCGAACAACTGTCGATGTGGGGATAGCCGAATGCCCGAAACCCTCTACAAGGACGCTACCTACCCGGTCTCACTGCTGGTCGAGCTGATCAAGACGGGGAAGATCGCACTGCCGGACATCCAGCGGCCCTTCGTCTGGCAGGCCACGAAGGTCCGGGCGCTGTTCGACTCGATGTACAAGGGTTTCCCCGTCGGGTACCTGCTGTTCTGGGACACCGGCGCCGAGGTGGGCGCCCGGCAGATCGGGGTGGACACGGTCCAGGCCGCGCCCCACCACCTGATCGTCGACGGGCAGCAGCGCCTCACCTCGCTCTTCGCGGTGATGACCGGCGCGACCGTGCTGCACGACGACTACTCCGAGTCGCGGATCAGGATCGCCTTCCGGCCGACCGACGCCACCTTCGCCGTCACCGACGCGGCGATCGAGAAGGACCCGGAGTTCATCCCGGACATCAGCGTGCTCTGGCAGCCCGGCGGGATCTGGGCGACCAAGAAGGCGTACCTGAAGGCCCTCGCCGCCCGGCGCGAGGTCGACGACGCCGAGGAGCAGCGGCTGGAAGAGGCGATCCACCGCCTGCACGACCTCCAGCAGTACCCGTTCAAGGTGATCGAGCTGTCGGCGACGGCCAACGAGGAGCAGGTCGCGGAGATCTTCGTCCGGATCAACAGCGAGGGCGTCGCGCTGGTCCAGGCCGATTTCATCCTCACCCTGATGTCGGTCTTCTGGGAGAAGGGCCGGCGGGACCTGGAGGAGTTCTGCCGCGCCTGCCGGATCCCGAGCCTCGGCGACGCCAGCCCGTTCAACTGGTACATCCAGCCGCAGCCGCCGCAGCTGCTGCGCGCCACCGTCGCGGTCGCGATGCGGCGGGCGGTGCTCAAGCAGATTTACGTGCTGCTGCGCGGCAAGGACGTGGAGACCGGCAAGCCGTCGCCGGAGAAGCGGGACGCCCAGTTCGCCCGGCTCGCCGAGGCGCAGGAGCAGGTGCTGAACCTGACCAACTGGCACGAGTTCCTGCTCTGCCTGGAGCGGGCCGGGTTCCGGGGCAAGAAGATGATCTCCAGCGAGAACGCGATCATCTTCTCGTACGCGATCTGGTTGATCGGTCGGGTGGACTACCAGGTCCCGCTCGCCCGGCTGCGGGAGGTGATGGCCCGCTGGTTCTTCATGGCGCACACCACCGGCCGCTACTCGGGCTCGTTCGAGAGCCAGGTCGAGCGGGACCTGGCCCAGTTCGCCGGGCTGGCGAAGGGCGACGCGGACGGGTTCGTCGCGGTGCTGTCGAAGATCGTGAACGACACCCTCACCACCGACTACTGGGAGATCCGCCTCCCCAACGAGCTGGACAGCTCGGCCGCCAAGTCGCCGGCGCTGCTGGCGTACATCGCGGCCCTGAACATCGTCGACGCCGACGCCCTGCTCTCCACCGGCAAGGTCCGTGCCCGGCTCGACCCGGCGGTCACCGCCAAGAAGGGCATCGAGCGGCACCACCTGTTCCCCCGCGCCTACCTGCGCAAGCAGGGCATCACCAACACCAAGAAGATCAACCAGATCGCCAACATGGCGCTGGTCGAATGGCACGACAACATCAGCATCTCCGACCAGCCGCCGACGAAGTACTGGCCGGACGAGGTCCGCAAGAAGGGCCTCAGCCGGGCCACGCTGGAGGTGCAGTCGCACTGGCACGCCCTGCCCGAGAGGTGGACCAAGCTGTCGTACGACGCGTTCCTGAGCCAGCGCCGCAAGCTGATGGCCGGGGTGGTGCGGGACGCCTTCAACCGGCTGGCCGACTCCGGCTACGCGCCCGTCTACCCGAAGGCCGGCAAGCCGACCGGTCCCCCGGCCCCGGCCCGCACCTGGTACGGGGTGCGGATCGTCGACCTCATCGACGCCGGGCTGCTTTCGGCCAAGGCGGTGCTGATCAACCCGGCCGACGACGTCGAGGCGCGAATCCTCGCCGACGGCCGGATCGAGTTCGACGGCGTGCGGTATGACTCACCCTCTGGCGCGAGCGACGTGGCCCACGGCGGCAGCACTAACGGCTGGGCCTACTGGCTGGCCGACACCTCGGCCGGGCTGCGCCCGCTGGCCGCACTTCGGGACGAGCTGCGCAGGACCGACGACGGGGAGGACGGATGACCGAGTCGCCCGTGCTGGCCGTACCCTCCGGGGCCGAGCTTCGCGACAAGCTGGCCGAGCTGGTCCGACGCGACCTGGTCGGGCCGACCGACGTGGCCGAGGAGATCGTCGGGCCGCCCGGTGGCCGGCAGGTCCTGCTGCGCGACCGCTACCCGGTCGGTTGCCTGGCCCCCGCCGGTCTCCTGGTCAACCCGGCGGCCCTGGACGGCCTCGCCGAGGAGGGCGACCCCTCCGGCGATGACGAGGCGGGCACCGACGCCGCTCCCGCCACCCCCTCGTTCTACCCCTCCTCGCTGGGGCTGAGCTTCGCCGTGGCCGCACCGGAGACCGAACTGGTTGTCGAGGCGGAGTGGGGTCGGTACGTGCGGGAGCACGCCAGCGCCCCGCTCGACGACGGCAGCCAGCCGCTGGTGTGGCGGCGCCAGCAGCGCGGCGGCGAGGCACGGCTGACCCTGGTCGAGGGCGAGGTCACGCCGTTCGGGATCGACCGGGAACAGCCAGAGGTGGTCGTCCGGGGCCGGATCCGCCGGCACGACAGGCAGTGGGTCGTCTCGCTGTTCCTGGTCAACACCACCGACCCCGCCGGCAAGATGATGAACGCGACCTGGATCTTCCAGTGCGGCCTACGGGTTCGCGGCGTCATCGAGGGCTCGACGCCCTTCTGCCCCCGCGAGCTGCCGCTGCCGGACGACCGCGTCGTCGACCCGGCCATCCGCGAGTTGCGTACCCTCGCCATGCGCTACCGGCACACCCCGGCCTTCGCCGTCGGGCACGGCGTCGGCGTCCAGGTCAAGACCCTCGACGACGACCCCACCCGCGCGGTGAGCGTCCGCACCGACCCGATGCCGTGGTACGAGATGCCCGCCACGGACGCCACCCGTCCCAGGGACGAAGAGCGCCTCGCCGGGGTCGAGCTGGACATGGCCGCACTGGCCGAGGCGGAGCCGGCGAGGCTTCGGCAGATGCTGGAGCCGATCCTGGTCGCCTACCAGGCGTGGATCGAGGAGCGGGCCGGGCAGGCCGCCACCGACCCGTCCCTGGACCGGTTCCGGGTCGACGCGGAGCTAGCCCTCGACGACTGCCGGACGGCGGCCGACCGGATCCGGGAGGGCATCGAGGTGCTGCTCAATCCGGCCGATTCGGAGCCGCTCGCGGCGTTCCGCTTCGCCAACCGGGCGATGCGGTTGCAGCGGCTGCACACCATGGCCGCCGCCAAGCGGCGGGCCGATCCGAAGCTCCCGCTGCCCGACGCCGTCGCCGCCGCCGAGGCCGCCGACCGGCCGGCGTGGCGCCTGTTCCAGCTCGCGTTCCTGCTGATGGGGCTGCCCGCCCTGGCGGACCCGACGCACCGCAACCGCCGCCCGGACAGCGGCATCATGGACCTGCTCTGGTTCCCCACCGGTGGCGGCAAGACCGAGGCGTACCTGGGTCTGGCGGCGTTCGCGATGGCCATCCGGCGGCGCAAGCCCACCCTGGGCGGCCTCTTCGCCGAGGACGGCGTGGCCGTGCTGATGCGCTACACCCTGCGGCTGCTGACGGTGCAGCAGTTCCAGCGGGCCGCCGCGCTGATCTGCGCCTGCGAGACCCTCCGCCGCGAGGAGCCTGCCCGCTGGGGCGAGACCCCATTCCGGCTGGGTCTCTGGGTCGGCGGCAGCGTGACACCGAATCGCACGGAGGCCGCCGCCGACGCGGTGAAGGAGGCCCGGGGTCAGCTCAAGGGGCGTCCCGGTGGCGGCCAGGGGTCGCCCCACCAGCTCACCAGTTGTCCGTGGTGCGGCACGGGGCTGACCGCCGATCACAACATCGAGGTCGACCTGGTCCGGGGCCGCACCATCGTCTTCTGCGGAGACAGCACCGGTCGCTGCCCGTTCACCCTGCGCCGTAGCTCCGGTGAAGGGCTTCCGGTGGTGGTGGTCGACGAGGAGCTCTACCGGCTGCTGCCCGCCTTCATCATCGCCACCGTCGACAAGTTCGCCCAGCTGCCGTGGAAGGGGTCGGTGCAGGCGCTCTTCGGCAAGGTCACCGGCCGGTGCACCCGGCACGGCTACCGGACGCCGGAGACCATCGGGTGCAACGCCCTCGAGCACCGGCCGGCCGGTCGCCAGCCGGCGGCCAGTGTCGATCGGGTCGGCGGGCTGCGCCCGCCGGACCTCATCGTGCAGGACGAGCTACACCTCATCTCGGGACCGCTCGGCTCCCTGGTCGGCCTCTACGAGACCGTGGTCGACGAGCTGGCGACCTGGCTGCCCGACATTCCCGGTGCGGCGCCGGTGCGACCGATGGTGATCGCGTCGACGGCCACCGTCCGGGGCGCGGCAGCTCAGGTCAACGGGGTGTTCACCCGGCAGCTGGCGATCTTCCCGCCGCCCGGGACCGACTCACGGAACTCCTTCTTCGCCCGCGCCCGAACGGTCAGCGAACTGCCCGGCCGACGCTACGTCGGCGTCTGCGCACACGGCCGGAAGTTCAAGGCGCTGCTGATCCGGCTCTACGTCGCCGGCATGGCGGCAGCCCAACTGCTGCACGAGCGGTACGGCGAGAAGGCCGGGACCGACGCGTACATGACCATGATCGGCTACTTCGGCTCCCTGCGGGAGCTGGGCGGGATGCGCCGGGTCGTCGACGACGACGTGGCGACCCGCCTGTACGACGCACGGCAGCTCGGCCTCGCCCGGCGGGAGAAACCGGACGTCGCAGAGCTCACCTCGCGGCTGCACTCCAGCGAGATTCCGGAGATCCTCCGCCGGCTGGAGGTGCCGGTGCCGGCCCACCGTGGCAAGAAGGCCCCGGAGGTGCTGCCGATCGACGTGCTGCTGGCCACCAACATGATCTCCGTTGGTGTGGACATCTCCCGGCTGGGGCTGATGGTCGTCGCCGGGCAGCCGAAGTCCGCCGCCGAGTACATCCAGGCCACCAGCCGGGTCGGGCGTGCCTCGCCGGGCCTGGTCTTCACCGCCTTCAACTGGGCGCGGCCACGCGACCTGTCGCACTACGAGACGTTCGAGCACTTCCACAGCTCGGCGTACCGGCATGTGGAGGCCCTGTCGGTGACCCCGTTCGCCGATCGCGCGCTGGACCGGGGGCTGACCGCCGTCCTCGCCAGCCTGATCCGCCAGCACGACGCCACCTGGAACGCCAACCGGGACGCCGAACGGCTCGACCGGCACGCCAAGAAGGTCGCCGATCTGGTGGATTCGGTGGTGGAACGGGCCGCGACGGTGACCGGAGATAAGGACGCCGCCAGACACGTCCGGGCGCGGCTCGACCGGACGCTCGACCGCTGGGCCGACCTGGCCAGTGCCAAGTACCAGCACCTTGGCTACCAGGCCGAGCGGGACGGCCGGACGGTGGGCCTGCTCGCCGAACCGGACACCGGGCCCTGGAGCGAGTGGACCTGCCCGACCTCGCTGCGCAACGTGGAGCCGGGCATCCGACTGCTGATCCGCGACGGCGGCGCCCCCCTCGGCAACGAACGGGACAACCCGTACCGGCGGCCGACCGACGAGGCCCCCACGCTGTTCGACACCGGGTCGTACGAGACCGACGACGAGATCGACGAGGAGGCCACCGCGTGAAGGGCAACGGTCCCCGGATCAACCGGGTCGGCGAGTTGCGCCCCAGCCAACTCCAGCACACCTTCGGCATCGGCTCGATCGTCGATCTGCCCCGCTTCTCCGCCCTCGTCATGGGACTCGACGAGTGGGACATATCGCACACCGAGCAGATCAGCGAGCCCCGGCTGCTCGCGGCGGTCCAGGAGCGGGCCGGCAAGCAGGTGAGCACGCTGCGCTTGCCCCCGTACGTGCCGGAGGAACACGGCAACATGTTCGGCGAGTGGACCCGGGTCGGCGTGCCGGTCGAGGTCTTCCCCCGCTTCCTGCGCTGCCCCTACTGCCGGCACCTGGGCCCCATCGAGAGCACGCTGTTCAAGCTTCGTGCCAATCCGAACCGCCCCGACCTCGTCCGGGTGGTGCACGAAAGTTGCCCGGTCGCCAAGGCGAAGGCACCCGCCGCCATGCCGGTACGGTTCATGCTCGCCTGTGAGGCCGGGCACCTGGACGACTTTCCCTGGGACTACTACGTACACAAGGGCGCCAGCTGCGGCAAGACGCTGCTACAGTTCGGCGAGCGCGGGGTCTCCGGCGATGCGGCCAGCGTCTTCGTCACGTGCGTCAGCTGCAACGCCCGACGCAGCATGGCACCGGCGTTCGGTCGGGACGCGGCCAAGCACCTGCCGCGGTGCCGAGGTCGCCATCCGCACCTGCGGTCCTTCGACCCGTACTGCGACGTCACGCCGAGGGCGATCGGCCTGGGTGCCTCCAATCTCTGGTTCCCGTTCAAGGTGGCGGTGGTGTCGATCCCCGAGGCGGAGGACCCGCTGCTGGTCGAGGTCGAACGGCAGTGGACCCAGCTTCGCGGTCTCAGCAGCGTGGAGCAGGTGGCGGGAGCCCGCGCGTTCGCGCCCGAGAAGTTCGTCGGCTTCGGCATCGCCGACGATGCCGAGATACTCGCGGCGATCACCCGCTTCCGGCACCGGGCGACCGCAGCGCCCTCCGCCGACGCCGCCGACGTCCTCGGGCCGGAGTGGGAGGTCCTGACCGACCATCGCCGGGCGCCCCGGGACCACCCGGACTTCCGGATCGAGCCGCGGCGCGTCGCGTCGGAGTGGCGCGACCAGCTCACCGAGGTGCTGGCGGTGACTCGGCTGCGGGAGGTCTCCGCGCTGCTCGGCTTCACCCGCATCGTCGCGCCGAACGAGCTGGGCGATGGCCGCTACGAATCGGGGCTGAAGATCGCTCCCCTGTCCCACTCGACGCATACCTGGGTGCCCTGCGCGGAGACCCGCGGCGAGGGTGTCTTCCTTCGCCTTCTGGAGGAACGAGTGGCCGACTGGGAAAGGCGGGTCACCCGCCACGGGGCCGTCCTCCGGTTGCGGCAGGGACACCGCCAGTGGTGCGCACAACGCAACGTGGACGCGGACAGCGACTGGCGTCCCCCGCGCTACACCCTGCTGCACACCCTGGCGCATGCCCTGATCCGCGCCTTCGCCCTCGAGTGCGGCTACAGCGCCAGCGGCATCCGGGAACGGATCTACGCCAGGGAAGGCATGGCCGGTCTGCTGCTGTACACCGCCGCGCCGGACAGCGAGGGCACGCTCGGCGGACTGGTCCGGCTCGCCGACCCGGAGATGCTGGCACTGGTGCTCAAGCAGGCGCTGGGGGACGCCGGCCTCTGCTCCTCGGACCCGATGTGCGCCGAACACCGCCCGGACAACGACCGGACCGTCCACGGCGCCGCCTGCCACGCCTGCCTCTTCGCCGCCGAGACATCGTGTGAACGGGGCAACCGCTTCCTCGACCGTAAGCTCCTCGTCCCCACCTTCGGGGGCGCGGAGAGCGCCTTCTTCCCGGCACCATGAAGGACCTGATTCACGCGGTCGTGGCAATCGGCCGCGCCAGCCCGCACCAGCAGGTGCTGACCGCCCTCACCGAGGCCCTCACTGCCCGGCCGACCGCCGACGCCACGACGCTCGGTGCCCTCCGCGCCGTCGTGGCGACGACACCCGCCCTGCGCCCGCTGGTGGAGCAGCTCATGCTGGCCTGGCAAGCGTCCACCGGAGTGACCGGCGCGGCGCTAGCGGGCATGTTGGCGTGCGCCTACGAGGCGGCAGCCGCCGAACGGGCCGCGCTGCGGGTCGAGCCCGTGGTGACCGGCCCGCAGAGCCGGCACGTTCCCCTCCGGGCCACCCGGCAGGCATTCGAGAGCATCACCGTGGCGGCGCGACAGGAACTGCTGGTACTCACCTACTCCGCCCACACCGACGCCCGGATCGTCGCCACGTTGGGTGCGGCCATCAACCGGGGCGTACAGGTGCGGATCCTCGTCGAAACGACCCGTGCCGAGGGAGGAACCTTGAGCACCCCGGCCCTGGACGCATTGGCCGGGCTGTCCGCCCAGTTCTACGTCTGGGATCCCGCTCGCCGGCCGCGCCGGGACTCTCCCGCGTCCATGCACGCCAAAGGGGTTGTGGCTGACGGGCACAGTGCCTTTCTGACCAGCGCCAACCTCTCTGGACACGCCTTCGAAGCGAACGTCGAAGTCGGCGTCCGGATCGTGGGCGGTGACGTGCCAGCCCGGTTGCGGGACCACTTCAGAGCCCTGATCGCTGACGCCGTCTTCGTACCCGTCACGCCGAACCCGGTCTGACGGACCTCAAGCGATGTTGGTGGCCGAGGGCGACGATCCGTCGGTCACAGGTGAAACGCTACGCTCACCCAAGTTGTCCGCCGCAGGCTGAGGGCTACGGCGCAGCAGACCCGGCCCCGCCGATGCGGGTGGCCCGACCGGCTCCACTTCGACGGCCGGACCCAGCATTGGTGCCGGCAGCGGTTCGGAGGCACCGCACGACGCCTGCGCATCGTTGGGCGTCGAGATACCGCTCACCTCGACGGGCTCCACAGAACGGACGCGCTGCGGCTGCGCCGGGAGCAGGCGGGGCGGCACCGCGCTCGGGGCGGTCACCGGGGCCAGCCCGGCCACCACCGTGTTGACGATCTCGGCGGCGTACGCGCCGTCGACGTCGTAGTCGGGGTCGAAGACGGTCAGCTCCACGCCGAGGCAGTGCGGGGTGTCGACCAGGCCGGCGAGCAGGATCTCCAGCTCGGCGAAGGCGATCCCGCCCGGGTCCGGGGCGTCCACCGCCGGCATCACCGCCGGGTCGAGCACGTCCACGTCGACGTGCACCCAGTAGCCGGCGCAGTCGGCCAGCTCCTCGTGGGCCCACTGGGCGGTGCGGGCCGCGCCCTCGGCGCGCAGCGCCGGCACCGGGCGGGTGGTGATCCCGGCGGCCTGGAGGTCGAGGCGGTACTCGTCCTGGGCGCGGATGCCGAGGACCACCACGTCGATGTCCCGGAAGTAGGGCCGCCGCCCCTCGATCGCGGCCAGGTCGGCCTGCCCCCGTCCGGTGACCAGCGCCAGGTCCTCCCCGGCCGCCGCGCCAACGTACGAGGCGTTGCCGGGGTGCCGAAAGTCGGAGTGGCCGTCGACGAAGACGAGCCCGATCCGCCCGCCGACCGCCTCGCCGAGCCGGTGCATGGCCAGCGCCGAGCCGAGCAGGATCGAGCAGTCCCCGCCGAGGACGAGCGGGAACTCCCCCCGGTCGATGATCGCCCCGATCCGGTCGGCCAGCGCCGCCGAGTACGCGGCGATCTCCGGGGCGTGGCAGACGCCGTCGCCGGGACGCCAGTCGCCCGGGTCGTACCGGGGCGGGGTGAGGCAGCCGGCGTCGCGCGCCCGCAGCCGGGCGAGCAGGCCCTGGTCGCGCAGCGCTCCCGGTGCCTTGGCGCAGCCGGGGACGGCGGTGGGGGTGGGCGGGCGCAGCCCGAGGTTGGACGGCGCGTCGAGGACGGCGATCCGGCGCATCATGGGCTCCCGTCCTCGTGGGTCGGGCGGGCCGGCGAACGCCGGCCCGCGCTGGCGTGCGGCGGAACTCAGAACAGGGCGCTGGCCAGGGCCCGGCGGGCGGAGGCGACGGCGGGGTCGTCCGGGCCGGCGACGGTGAACAGGGCGATCAGGTGCTGGCGCGCCTTGTCCCGGTCGTCGCCGGAGGTGCGGCGCACCAGGTCGACCAGGCGGGCGTACGCCTGCTCGGCCATGCCGCTGAGCACCTCGATGTCGGCGGCGAGCAACTGGGCGGGCACGTCGTCGGGGTTGGCCTCGGCGGCGGCGAGCGCCGCGCGCGGGTCGGCGCCGGCGACCCGGCGGGCCAGCCCGACCTGGGCCAGGCCGGCCTCGGCCGCGGCGTCCGCCGGCGACTCGGCGAGGATCTTCTTGTACGCCTCCTCGGCGGCGTCCAGGTCGCCGCTCATCAGGGCGTCGTCGGCCTCGTCGAGGCGGGGGTCGCCCGGTGCGGCGACGTCGACACCGCCGGCCTTGAGCACCGCGCCGATCCACTGCCGCAGCTGGGCCTCGGGGACCGCCCCGGAGAACGCGTCGACGGGCCGGCCGCCGACCACCGCGTAGACCGTCGGGACCCCCTGCACCTGGAACATCTGAGCGATCCGCGGGTTGTCCTGGACGTCGATGCGGGCCAGCGCCCACGCGCCGCCCCCCTCCGCCGCCAGCCGCTCCAGGACCGGGGCGAACTGGTCGCTCTCCGGGTAGCCGGCCGCGCCGAAGAAGACCACGACGGGCATGGTGGTGGACCGTTCGAGCACCTCGGCCTGGAGGTTGGCCTCTGTCACGTCGATCACGGCGCTGCCGGCGGCGGCCGGCAGCCCGGAGGACGGACCGGCCTGAGCCGGTGTGCTGGGGCGGGCGGCGGCCGGTGCGGTGTTGCGCAGTGCGCTGAGGTCGACCGCGCCGCGCGTGAAGATCGACGAGGTGATCCGTGGGTCGCTCATGGTTATCTAGTCTCGCACGTGTCCCGCCGAACTCAGATCAACCGCGACGGCGACAGTTGCGACTCTCACCCCCGCCCCTGCCTGCAAGGAAGGGCCCCCTCCTAACGCCTTCTGCATAGGAAGGGCCCCTTCCTAACCCACCGTCAGAAGCGGGCCGGCTCGCGGTAGGTGCCCCACTCGGCGCGCAGCGCGTCGCAGATCTCGCCGAGGGTCGCCTCGGCGCGGACGGCGTCGAGCATGGCCGGGATCATGTTCTCCCCGGTGCGGCCGACCTCGACCATCCGGGTCACCGCCGCGCGCGCCGCCGCCCCGTCGCGGGCCGCCTTGCGCTCGGCGAGCACCCGGCGCTGCTCCACCTCGACCTCGTGCGAGATGCGCAGGATCTCCAGGTCCTTGGCGATGGTGCCGGTGTGGCAGTTGACGCCGACGATCCTCTTGTCGCCCTTCTCCAGGGCCTGCTGGTAGACGAAGGCGGACTCGGCGATGTGCCCGGTGAACCAGCCGTCCTCGATGCCGCGCAGGATGCCGGAGGTCATCGGGCCGATCCGGTGCGGGCCCTCGCCGCCGAGCTGCCGGATCCGGGCGAAGATCTCCTCCGCCTCCGCCTCGATGGAGTCGGTCAGCGCCTCGACGTACCAGGAGCCGCCGAGCGGGTCGGCCACGTTGACCACCCCGGTCTCCTCCATCAGCACCTGCTGGGTGCGCAGGGCGATCTCGGCCGATTCGTCGGTCGGCAGCGCGAGCGTCTCGTCGAGGGCGTTGGTGTGCAGCGAGTTCGTCCCGCCGAGCACGGCGGCGAGCGCCTCCACGGCGGTGCGTACGACGTTGTTGACCGGCTGCTGGGCGGTCAGCGACACCCCGGCCGTCTGGGTGTGGAACCGCAGCCACTGCGCCTTCTCGCTGGTCGCGCCGTAGACGTCGCGCAGCCAGCGGGCCCAGATCCGGCGGGCGGCCCGGAACTTGGCGATCTCCTCGAAGAAGTCGACGTGCGAGTCGAAGAAGAAGCTCAGCCCGGGGGCGAAGACGTCGACGTCCAGCCCGCGCGACAGCCCCAGCTCGACGTAGCCGAACCCGTCGGCCAGGGTGTACGCCAGCTCCTGCGCGGCCGTCGCGCCGGCCTCCCGGATGTGGTAGCCGGAGACGGACAGCGGCTTGTAGCGCGGGATCTCGCGCGCGCAGTATTCCATCAGGTCGCCGATGAGGCGCAGGTGCGGCTCGGGGTCGAACAGCCACTCCTTCTGCGCGATGTACTCCTTGAAGATGTCCGTCTGGAGCGTGCCGTCCAGCGTGGACAGGTCGGCGCCCTGCCGCTCGGCGGCGACGAGATACATGCAGAACACCGGCACGGCCGGGCCGGAGATGGTCATCGACGTGGTGACGCCGGCCAGGTCGATGCCGTCGAAAAGCACCTCCATGTCGGCGGCCGAGTCGACGGCCACCCCGCAGTGCCCGACCTCGCCGAGGGACTGCGGGTCGTCGGAGTCGCGACCCATCAGCGTCGGCATGTCGAACGCCACGGAGAGGCCGCCGCCGCCCGCGCCGAGGATCATCTTGTAGCGCTCGTTGGTCTGCCGGGCGTTGCCGAAGCCGGCGAACTGCCGGATCGTCCAGGTCCGCCCCCGGTAGCCGGTGGGATACAACCCCCGGGTGTACGGGAACTCGCCCGGCCAGCCGATCCGCTCGAAGCCGGGGTAGGCAACGCCCTCGGGCGGCCCGTAGACCGGGTCGACGGGCATCCCGGAGAGCGTGGTGAAGTCGGCGTTTCGCTTCCGCGCGGCGTCGTAGCGGGCCTGCCAGCGTGCCCGGCCGGCGGCGATCTCTTCGGCGTCCATGCGCAGGGCTCCTCCTCGAGTCCTCGTCAGGGGACCGAGTGTAATCCCCAGCCTGAACGATCGCTAAGGAGTCGCGTACCGGTGGGTAACCGGGTCAGGCCGGCGGCGTGGCGGGGTCGCCGAGCGCCACGTCGTCCACCCGGATGTTGATCTCGTCGACCCGCAGCCCGTACGCCTCGACGGCCCGGGTCACCGCCGCCCGCACCCCGTCGGTCACCTGCGGCACCGGCCGGCCGGCGTCGAGCACGATGACCAGGTTGACCACGGCCGCGCCGTTCGTGACGTGCGCCGAGCAGCCGCGCCGGGCGTCGCCGACCTGGTCCAGGCCGACCCGGTCGAAGACGGCGTTGAAGAACCGGGCCACGTCGCCGCCCAGGTCGGCCACCCCGGGGACGGAACGCGCGGCGGCCACCGCGATCTTCTCCACCACCTCGTCCGAGACGTGGGTGGTCCCGCCCGCCACCGCGTCCGGCGTCACCGACAGCTCCTGCGTCGCCTCGTCAGCCATGCCCTCTCCCCCAGTACGCTCGCACCGCCCCACGCCGGCCGTGGAGCGGTGCGAGCGTACTCGTTGCCGAGGGTCCGCAGTGGACGCGTCAGGCGCCGATCTGCGCCAGCAACTCGTCGGCGGCGGCGTACGGGTCGAGCGCCCCCTCGGCCACCTTCGCGGCGAGCGCCGGCAGCTGCGTACCGTCGCGAAGTGAGCCGATCCGGGCCCGCAGCACGCCCAGCGTGATCGCCTCGATCTCGGCGGCGGCCCGCTTCTCGCGGCGGCGGCGCAGCTCGTCGTGCTCGACCAGCCAGTCGCGGTGCTTGTCGATCGCGGCGGCGATGTCGTCGATGCCCTCGCCGCGCGCGGCGACCGACCGCACCACCTGCGGACGCCACTCGCCGGGCCCCCGCTCGCCGAGGGCGATCATGCCCTGGATGTCGCGGACGGTGGCGTCCGCGCCGTCCCGGTCGGCCTTGTTGACCACGAAGACGTCGGCGATCTCCAGGATGCCGGCCTTCACCGCCTGGATCGCGTCGCCCATGCCCGGGGCCAGCAGCACCAGCGTCGTGTCGGCCAGCGAGGCGACCTCGACCTCGGCCTGCCCGACGCCGACGGTCTCCACCAGCACCACGTCGCAGCCGGCGCCCTCCAGCACCCGCACCGCCTGCGGGGTCGCCGCCGACAGGCCGCCGAGGTGGCCCCGGCTGGACATCGACCGGATGTAGACGCCCGGGTCGGTCGCGTGGTCCTGCATCCGGACCCGGTCGCCGAGGATCGCCCCGCCGGTGAACGGGCTGGACGGGTCGACGGCCAGCACCCCGACCCGACGCCCGCGCGAGCGCAGCGCCCGGACCAGCTCGTTGGTGGTGGTCGACTTGCCGACGCCGGGGGAACCGGTCAGCCCGACCACCTGGGCCTGCCCCGCGTACGGCGCGAGGGCCGCCGCCACCCGGGGCAGCACCTCGTCGCCGGACTCGACCAG
The DNA here is from genome assembly GCF_042889525.1 of Micromonospora sp. NPDC002575. Classification (NCBI taxonomy): domain Bacteria; kingdom Bacillati; phylum Actinomycetota; class Actinomycetes; order Micromonosporales; family Micromonosporaceae; genus Micromonospora; species Micromonospora sp. NPDC002575. The sequence continues at coordinate 182,511 of NZ_JBIARA010000012.1, forward strand.
GGTGATCAGCCGGGCCACGGCGCGCGGGTCGCCGGCGCGGGCGCGCTCCACGAGCATCGGCACGTCCCGGCTGCGGCGCACCGACGGCACGCCGGCGGCCGGGACCTGCTCGACGGCTCCGCTCACTGCTGCTCGGCGGGGGCGGGGACGTGGATGATCAGGGCGTCGCCCTGGCCGCCGCCGCCGCAGAGCGCCGCCGCGCCGGTGCCGCCACCGCGCCGCCTGAGCTCCAGGGCGAGGGTGAGCACCAGCCGGGCGCCGGACATGCCGATCGGGTGGCCCAGCGCGATCGCGCCGCCGTTGACGTTGACCTTGTCCTCGCCGATGCCCAGGTCGCGCATGGACTGGATGCCGACCGCGGCGAACGCCTCGTTGATCTCGACCAGGTCGAGGTCCTCCACCCCCAGGCCGCCCTTGCGCAGGGCGTGGTTGATCGCGTTGGAGGGCTGCGAGTGCAGCGAGTTGTCCGGGCCCGCCACGTTGCCGTGCGCGCCGATCTCGGCGAGCCAGGTCAGCCCCAGCTCCTTGGCCTTCGCCTTGCTCATCACGACCACGGCCGCGGCGCCGTCGGAGATCGGCGAGGCGCTGCCGGCGGTGATCGTGCCGTCGGAGGTGAAGGCGGGCCGCAGCCGGCCCAGCGACTCGACGGTGGTGTCCGGGCGGATGCCCTCGTCCTCGGTGATCACCACCGGGTCGCCCTTGCGCTGCGGGATGACCACCGGGGTGATCTCGTCGGCGAAGTGCCCGTTCTTCTGCGCGGCGGCGGCCCGCTGGTGGCTGGCGGCGGCGAAGGCGTCCTGCTCGGCGCGGGTGATGCCGTGCCGCGCGCCGTGCCGCTCGGTCGACTCGCCCATCGAGCAGCAGTCCCAGGGGTCGGTCAGCCCGTCGAGGGCCATGTGGTCGGAGATCGTCACGTCGCCGTACTTGTAGCCGGCGCGCTGGCCCAGCAGCAGGTGCGGGGCGTTGGTCATCGACTCCATGCCCCCGGCCACCACGACGTCGAACTCGCCGGCCCGGATGAGCTGGTCGGCCAGGGCGATCGCGTCCAGGCCGGAGAGGCAGACCTTGTTGATCGTCAGCGCCGGCACGGACATCGGGATGCCCGCCTCGACGGCGGCCTGCCGGGCCGGGATCTGCCCGGCGCCGGCCTGGAGGACCTGGCCCATGATGACGTACTGCACCTGCTCCGGGGGCACCCCGGCGCGCTCCAGCGCGGCCTTGATCGCGATGCCGCCGAGCTTGGTGGCGGAGAGGTCCTTGAGGTTGCCGAGCAGGCGCCCCATCGGGGTCCGCGCGCCGCTGACGATCACCGAAGCCATGTGCCTGCCTCCGAGGGGGGGTGCCGAGCAGTGAACCTTAACGATTGTTCGGTTAGACGGGTGTTCGGTCAGACTAACGCCATGGTTGAGAACTCCCCCGTCGAGCCCGCTGCCGACTTCGTCACAGACATCGGCCTGCGCCGCATCGACCACGTCGGGATCGCCGTCGCCGACCTCGACGCCGCGATCGACTTCTACCAGCGCACCTTCGGCATGCGCTGCGTGCACACCGAGACCAACACCGAGCAGGGCGTCCGCGAGGCGATGCTGACGGTCGGGCCGACCGCCGAGGGCGGCTGCGTGCAGCTACTCGCCCCGCTCACCCCGGAGTCGACCATCGCCAAGTTCCTCGACCGCTCCGGGCCCGGCGTGCAGCAGGTGGCGTACACGGTGGCCGACGTCGACGCGGCGTGCGCGGCGCTGCGCGGGCGCGGCCTGCGGCTGCTCTACGAGACGCCGCGCCGGGGCACCGCCGGCTCCCGGATCAACTTCGTCCACCCGAAGGACGCGGGGGGCGTCCTCGTCGAGCTGGTCGAGCCCGCCCAGGGGTGAAGGAGGATGCGCGGTCGAGTTGATCGACTTCAGGTCGGCGGCACGGCGGTGTCAACGGAACGCGATACCCCCATCCGGCCGGCATGAAGTCGACCAACGACGACGCCGACCCGCCGACCCCTTTCGCGCGCTGCCGGCACGGTCGACAAAGGGCGGTGGCCCCCTTTCCCCCCGCGCCCGGCCACCCGCATCCGGCGCGTTCGACGGGGTGCCTCCCGCCCACCCGACAACCCACTCGACAACCCGCCCGACAACCGGTCGGGCGGGCCGCCGGACCCGCCCGGGAGCTGCCAAGATCGCCCACCGATCGGCCCGCCCGACGGTGGCCTGTTGACCATGTAAACAGGACACGAAAGCCGCGCACCGCTCTTGCGAAGCACCCCGGGGGGTCTGCGAGTATGTCCCAATGCCCCAGCAGCAGTCCTCCCCTCTTGCGTTCTTCGATAACGCGAACTCGCAGCCAGATTTCACCGTTGGCCTGCGCGGATACAACGTCGGGCAGGTCGATGACTTCATCGGTCGGCTGACCGCCGCGCTGACCCAGTCCGAGCAGGCCCGCGCCGAGGCCGAGCAGCGGATGAACGACGCCCAGCGTCGGCTCCGGCAGGCCGAGCAGCGCCAGAGCGCGCTGGAGCAGAAGCTCGCCGAGACCAACAAGCAGCTCGAGGAGAACAGCCGGCCGACCCTCTCCGGCCTGGGCACCCGGGTCGAGCAGATCCTGCGGCTGGCCGAGGAGCAGGCCAACGACCACCGCAACGAGGCCAAGCGGGAGTCCGAGGGCATCCTCTCCGCGGCGCGCCTGGAGGCGCGCGAGATCACCGACAAGGCCCGCGCCGAGGCCGCCGCGATGAAGGCCACCGCCGAGCGCGAGGCCGGCAGCGTCCGCACCGCCGCCGAGCGCGAGGCCGCCGAGGTGCGCGTGCAGGCCCGCCGGGAGGCCGACACGCTGCGTGCCGACGCCGAGCGGGAGACCAAGCAGCTGCGCACCGTCACCGCGCACGAGGTCGCCGAGCTGAAGTCGACGGTCGAGCGCGAGGTCGCCACCCTGCGCGCCACCGCCGAGCGGGAGATCACCCAGCAGCGGGCGAAGGCCGCGCGGGAGGCCGAGGAGAAGCGCGCCGAGGCGACCAAGCTCCTCACCGACGCCCGCGACAAGCGCGACAAGGACCTCCAGGCCCTGGAGCTTCAGCTCGCCGAGCGGCGCGAGAAGGCCGAGCGCGAGGAGTCCGAGCGGCACGCCGCCCAGGTCGCCCAGACCCAGAAGCTCGTCGGCGAGGCCGAGCAGCGCGCCCGGGCGGCCCAGGAGCGGGCCAAGGAGATCGAGCAGCGCGCCGAGGCCCGCCGGGTCGAGTCCGAGCGCACCGCCAACGACACCGTCGAGAAGGCCAAGGCGCTGTCCGAGAAGACCCTCAACGAGGCCAAGGCCGAGGCGAAGCGGCTGCTCACGGAGGCCCGCACCGAGGCCGACCTGACCACGCAGGCCGCCCGCCGCGAGGTCGAGGACCTCACCCGGCAGAAGGACGCCGTCACCTCGCAGCTCGGCCAGATGCTCTCCGGCCTCGCCGGCATCGTGCCCGGCGTGCCGCCGGCGCAGGCCAAGTCGGAGCCGGCCAAGGCGGACGGCAAGGACGAGCGGGTGAACGCGGAGTCCGCCGGCTGACCGACCGCACGGCCAGGGGGCATGGACACGGCGCGGGGTGACACCGGGTAACCGGTGGGACCCCGCGCCGTATGCTTTTCCCACGCTCCGGCACGAGCGTCGGTAACGGCAGTGAATCAGCTCCCATCCGGGGCGTCCGTATCGCCCCAGCCGAGCCGGATGCGTGTGAGGATGGGGGCATGTCGCACGGCGAGGAACTGTTCGCTCTCGGCGGGGACGTGACGACGGAGCCCAGCTTCGAGTCCGCCCTGCGGGGGTACGAGAAACGACAGGTCGACAGGTACGTCGCTCGCGCGGAGCACGAGATCGCGACACTGGCGGCCGAGCGGGAACAGGCGTACACCCAGATCCACAAGCTGGCCGGCCAGGTCGAGGTGCTGCAACGCGACCTCGCCCAGGTGCGCAAGCAGGTCGGCGTGGTGGACCGGGCCTCGTTCCGGCATCTCGGCCCGCGGGTGGAGCAGATCCTCGTCCTCGCCGAGGAGCAGGCCGACGACATCCTCGCCGCCGCCAGCGAGGAGATCGAGGCGCGGCGGGCCGCCGCCGAGCACATCGTCGCGGAGGCCAAGGAGCAGGCCGCCCAGGCGCTCAAGGACTTCGAGATCGCCCTCGCCGCCCGTCGGGCCGAGGAGGAGCGGCACGGCGCCGCCCGGCGCGCCGAGGCGGACGCCACGCTGAAGGCGGCCAAGGACGAGTCCGCCCAGCTCCGTGCGGCGGCCAAGGACGAGTCGGCCCGGCTGCGCAAGGCCGCCCAGGAGGCTCTGGAGAAGGCCCAGCAGGAGGCCACCCAGCTCCGGGACGCCGCGAAGGAGATCCACACCCGGGCCCAGCAGGAGGCGACCAAGCTGCGCGAGGCCGCCAAGGAGGCCCTCGCCAAGGCCCAGCAGGAGGCCACCCAGCTCCGCGAGGCGGCCAAGGAGGTGCACGCCAAGGCCCAGCAGGAGGCGAAGCGGCTCACCGACAACGCCACCGAGGCCAGCCGGGCCACCCACGCCAAGGCGTTGCAGGAGGCCAAGCGGATCACCGACGACGCCGAGGGCGCGGCGAAGGCCACCCGCGAGCGGGCCCGGCAGGAGGCCGAGCGGCTCACCGCCCAGGCGGCCGAGGCCAGCAAGCGCCAACGCGCCGACACCGAGGCGTACGTGCAGCGGATGCGCACCGAGACCGAGGCGTACGTGCAGCAGACCCGCGCCCAGACGCAGCAGGAGCTGGGTGCCTGGCGGGCCGGGGTGGAGAAGGAGGTCAACGGCCGGCGGGAGGCCGCCGACCGGGAGCTGGCCCAGCGCAAGGAGGCCGCCGAGCGGGACTACTCGCAGCGCCGCGACGAGCTGGACCGGCAGCACGCCGCCCGGCAGGGCGAGCTGGAGCAGCAGTTCACGGCCCGGCAGACCGAGCTGGAGCAGCAGTTCACGGCCCGGCGGGCCGAGATCGAGGACGGTGCCGCGGAGATCCGGCGCGCCGCCGAGGAGGACGCCCTCACGATGCGCCGGCAGGCCGAGGAGGAGGCCGCCGAGCTGCTGGGCCGGGCCGAGGCCGACGCGACCGACAAGCGACGCCGGGCCGACGAGCACGTCGCCGCGTCCCGTCGCCAGTTCGAGGAGTACGCGGCCACCACCCAGCAGCACCTGGCCACCACGCAGCAGCACCTCGCGGCGACCCAGCAGGAGGTGGCCGCCGGCCGCCAGCAGCTCGCCCAGGTGATGTTGGAGATCGCCCAGGCCCAGCAGCAACTGGCCGACCTGCGGCAGGAGACCTGGCAGTCCCGGCAGGAGTCGGACGAGCTCCAGCACCAGCTGCTCGACCTGCGGCAACAGCTGGCCGGCGTCCGCCTGTCGGCCACCGCTGCGACGCCGGGGACCGAGCCGGCCCCCGCGAAGGCGACCGGACCGGCTCCCACGAAGGCGACCGGCACGGCGAAGGCGACCGGAACGGCTCCCGCGAAGGCGACCGAGCCGGCGGCGGCGAGCGCCAAGCCGGTCGGGCCCGCCGGGGCCGGCGAGCCGGCCAAGCCCGCGCCGGTCAAGGCGACCGCCGACGCGGGGGTGGCGAAGGCCGTGCCCGCCGACGACGCCGCCCCGACCCGGGCCCGGCCGGTGGCCGAGCCGGTCACCACGGTGGACGGGGGCGCGGCGAGCGCCGGGGTGGACGGCGAGCCGACGGTGGCCGCGGTGCCCGGCGAGGGCGGCCGGGGGGCGACCCCCACGAAGATCACCAGCACCGGCGAGAACGGCAAGCGGCCGACCAAGCCGACGACCGACGAGCGCAGCGCCAAGCCGAGCAAGGTTTCCGTCGAGTCCGAGTGAGCCCGGGGTGGCCGGGCCGTCCGCCCGGCAACTACCCTCCTGTCGGCAGGACCCACGCCCGCCCGGGGCCGTGGGCGGCTGACGACGCTCCGGGCGCATTCGCCGGAGGGCGGGGGAGGTCTCGGTGGCGCACGACGGGCGGGCGGGCGGCGGGCGGGCGGAGCACACCGGTCGGGACGGCGACCCGGCGGGCCGCGACACCCCGGTCGACACCCCGCCCGACGCCACCCCGGTCGACACCCCGCCCGACGACGCCACGCCGGGCGGCACCAGACCGGGCGACGTCGACCCGCCCGGCGCGTTCGCCGCCGGCTCGGGCCGCTTCGGCGTGCCGGGGCGGCCCCTGCGCCGCAACAGCTTCCTCGTCGGCTTCACCGGCGCGCTCGGCGTGCTGCTGGCGTACGCCGTCTTCCTCGGCGTACGCAACTCGGCCGGCATCCTGGTGCTGGTCGTCATCGCGCTCTTCCTCGCCGTCGGGCTCAACCCGGCGGTGGTCCGGCTGCGCTCGTGGGGCCTGCCCAACGGGCTGGCCGTCGCGGCGGTGACGCTGACCGTGCTGCTGCTGATCGGCGGCGGCCTGGTGGCGCTGGTCCCGCCGGTGGTCACCCAGTCCGGGCAGTTCGTCGAGCAACTGCCCAGCTACGTCGAAGAGCTGCGCCGCAACGAGGCGGTCAACGACTTCGTCGTCCGGTACGACGTGATGGCGAAGGTGCAGGCCGCAGCGAACGCCGACACGGTCGGGCGGGCGCTGGGCGGGGTGCTCGGCGGCGCCCAGCTCATCTTCGGCACGGTCTTCCGGGCGCTCACCGTGCTGGTGTTGACGATCTACTTCCTCGCGTACTTCGACCGGCTGCGCCGCGTCGGGTACGCGCTGGTGCCCCGCTCCCGCCGGCACCGGGTGCGGCTGATCGGCGACGAGATCCTGGCGAAGGTCGGCGCGTACATGGTGGGCGCGCTGAGCATCGCCGTGCTGGCCGGGGTGACCACCTTCGTGTTCGCGCTGGCCGTCGGGCTGCCGTACCCGTTCGCGCTGGCCGTAGTGGTCGCGGTGACCGACCTGATCCCGCAGATCGGCGCCACCCTCGGCGCGGTGGCGGTGAGCCTCGTCGGCTTCGCCACCGACCTGCCGGTGGGGATCGCCTGCGTCGCGTTCTTCGTGATCTACCAGCAGGTGGAGAACTACCTGATCTACCCGAAGGTGATGCGCCGCTCGGTCGAGGTCAACGAGGTCGCCGCCCTGCTCGCCGCCCTGCTGGGGGTGTCGCTGATGGGCGTGGTCGGCGCGCTCATCGCGATCCCGACGGTGGCCGCCCTCCAGCTCATCCTGCGCGAGGTGGTGCTGCCCCGCCAGGACGCCCGCTGACCAGTGCCCGACCCGCCCCTGCTCAGCCGGCGGAACCGGCCTTCGGGCCCGGCACCGGGACGTCGGCGAACGAGGCGACGGTCCGGTCGGCGTACGCGCTGACGTCGCCGGTGGCCATCGGGCCGTCCCAGGTGCGCGGCAGGGGCAGCGGGGCGGCCGGGTTGACCCGGCGGACGATCTCGTCGAGCACGGTCTCGGCGTCGCCGACCCACAGGTGCTTCGCGCCGGGCACCCCGACCACCTCGGCCTGCGGCACCGCCGCGAAGCGCCGGCGGGCCTCCTCCGGGCGCAGGTAGTCGTCGAACTCCGGCACCAGGGCGGTCAGCGGCTTGCCCTCCCGCGCCCAGTGGGCGAGGTCGTCGGGGGCGGAGAAGCGCAGCGGCGGGGAGAGCAGGATCGCGCCGGCCACCGCCGGGTCGCAGCCGTACTTGAGGGTCAGGTCGGTGCCGAACGACCAGCCGACCAGCCAGACGTTCGGCAGCTCGGCGAACTCGGCGTACTCGATGGCGGCGGCCACGTCGAAGCGCTCGCCGACGGCGTTGTCGAACGCCCCCTCGCTGGTGCCCCGCACGCTGCTGGTGCCGCGCGTGTTGAACCGGAGCACGGCCAGGTCGGCCAGCGCCGGCAGCCGCCAGGCGGCCTTGCGGAAGACGTGGCTGTCCATCATCCCGCCGTGGGTGGGCAGCGGGTGCAGGCAGACCAGCGTGCCGGCCGGCTCCTTCTCGACGGGGCGGGCCAGCTCGCCGACGAGGGTCAGGCCGTCGGCGGTGTGCAGCTCGATGTCCTCGCGGTGCCCGGGCAGGATCGAGGACGCGCGGATCGGTGTGCTCACCGTCCCAGTCTCGCGCGTCCGCGCCGGCACCGCCCGCCCGGGCGGAAACAGGGTGATCCAGATCGCTCAGCCGTAGCGGGGCGCGCCCCGGCCGCGCTGGATCCCCGGCCCGCGCCGGTCCCGCGCCCGCCAGCACCCGCTGTGCCAGTGCCGGCGGTCGGTCAGGTCGCCCCGGTCGTCGGCCGGCCAGGCCACCAGGTGCGCCACCCCCGGGCGGATCTCCTGGTCGCAGCCCGGGCAGCGGTACGTCTTGACCGACGCGCCGCCGCTGATCCCGCGTACCTGCCAGTCGCCGTCGCGCCACTGCTGCACGGTGGGCACCCCGTGTCGGGCCCGATCGGCGTCGAGGTGGGCGTGCTCGTCCCGCCGGGGACGGTTGCGACGGGGGCTCACCTCGTCAAGGTTACGGTCGGTTCCCGGCCCCGGCCCGGCGAGGTGGGGCAACGCGACGGGGAGGTGGGGCAACGCGACGGGGAGGTGCGGCGGATGCCGCGCGCCGGGCGGGCCGGTCAGCGGCCGGTGTGGTCGCGGAAGCCGCGCCCGGTCCTGAGCCCCAGGTAGCCGGCGGTGACGAGGTGCTCCAGCAGCGGGGCCGGGGCGAGGCCCGGGTCGCGCAGCTCGCGGTACAGCGCGCGCTGGCTGGCCAGCGCCACGTCCAGGCCGACCGCGTCGAGCAGCTCGAACGGGCCCGTCGGGTAGCCGCAGCCGAGCTTCATCGCGTGGTCGATGTCGTCGACGGTGGCGTAGCCGGCCTCCAGCATCTTCACCGCGTCGTTCAGGTACGGGAAGAGCAGCGCGTCCACCACGAGGCCGGCCCGGTCGCCGCAGACCACCGCGGTCCTGCCGAGCGTCGCGCAGACGGCGCGGGCGGTGGCGGTGGCCTCCGCCCCGGTGCGGACGGTCCGCACGATCTCCACCAGGGGCCACGCCGACGCCGGGCCGACGAAGTGCAGCCCGACCACGTCGGCGGGCCGCCCGGTCGCCATCGCGATGTCGATCACCGGCAGCGACGAGGTGGTGGTGGCGAACACGACGCCCGGCTTGCAGATGCCGTCGAGGCTGGCGAACAGCTCCTTTTTGACGCCCAGCTCCTCCGCCACGGCCTCGACGACCAGGTCGACCTCGGCCAGGCCGGCGAGGTCCTCGCCCGGGGCCGCCCGGACCACGTCGTACCCGGCCCCGGTGAAGACCTCGTCGAGCCCGGCGGCCGTCGCGCCGACGCCGACGACGCCGACCCGGGCGACGGGGCGCGCGCCGTCGCCGGCCGCCGGCCGCGCCTGCGCCGGGGTCGACTCGTCCGGTACGACCTTCGCCGAGCCCGGCTTCTCGTAGGTGTAGAAGCCCCGGCCGGACTTGCGGCCGAGCAGACCCGCCGTGACCATCTGCCGGACGAGCGGCGTCGGGGCGTGCCGGCGGTCCCGCCCGCCGCGCCGGTACATGGTGTCCAGGATCTCGCACGCGGTGTCGAGGCCGATCAGGTCCAGCAGGGCGAGCGGCCCCATCGGCAGGCCGCCGCCGAGCTTCATGGCGGCGTCGATGTCCTCGCGGGTGGCATAGCGCGACTCGACCATCGCCACGGCGTGGTTGAGATAGCCGAACAGCAGCGCGTTGGCGATGAAGCCGGCCCGGTCGCCGATGGTGACGTCGACCTTGCCCAGCCGGGTGCAGAGCGCCTCGACGTCGGCGACCACCTCCGCGGCGGTGACCACCGTGCGGACCACCTCGACCAGCTTCATCACCGGGGCCGGGTTGAAGAAGTGCAGGCCGACGACCTGGTGGGGACGACCGGTGGCGACGGAGACCTCGGTGACCGACAGCGAGGAGGTGTTGGTGGCGAGGATCGCCTCGGGCTTGCAGACCCGGTCCAGCTCGGCGAAGATCCGCCGCTTGAGGTCGAGGCGCTCGGGGACCGCCTCGACCACCAGGTCCACCGAGCGCAGCGCGTCCAGCCCGACCCGGAAGTCGACCCGGGCCAGCAGGGCGTCCCGGTCGGCCTCGGCGAGCTTGCCCCGGGCGACGGCCCGGTCGGTCGAGCCGGTCAGGTTGGCCCGGCCGCGGTCGAGGGCGGCGTCGGAGACCTCGACCGCGACGACGTCGATGCCGTTGCGCGCGAAGACCTCGACGATGCCGGCACCCATGGTGCCCAGCCCCACAACGCCCACGCTGGTGAACTCGCGCGCCACGACCGACCTCCCCAATGCTGCGCGGGACCGCGGGCCGGGACGCCGCGGAACCGCATGAACGGTCACTAAGGTTACGCGCGCGAGTCTGCCACGTGCCGGTCCGTCGCCGGGAGGCGGAGGGGCAGCGGCTCCGGCCGGCGATGCGACGCCTCAGCGGCCCCGGCCGGCTTATGCGACGCCTCAGCCGCTCCGGTCGGTCAGCGCCAGCAGCTCGGCGACGAACTCCGCCGGCCGCTCCAGGTGCGGGCTGTGCCCGCAACCCGGCAGCACCACCTCGTGGTACGTCCCGCCGGCCGCAGCGTACCGGTCGAGCACCGCCCGGGTCTGCCCGACCATCGGCTGCGGCGGGCAGTCCCGCTCCCCCGGCCAGCCGGGCACCACCCCGAGCGCCCCGAGGTGGGCCAGGTCGAACAGCGAGGTGTCCGACACGATCACGTCGGCGTCGCCGCGTACCCAGGTGACGGGGGGCTTGCCGGCGACGGCGACGAGGTCGTCGGCGATGCGGAAGTGGGCCGGCGCGAGGGCGTTGAGCACGCCGCTGTCGCCGGCCGCGGTGCCCGGCCAGTGCGGCGAGGCGACCGCCGTGCCGGGATAGTTGCCGTCCCCGGTGGCGGTGGACAGGAGGCTGTCCAGCAGCAGCTCCTCGTCGTCGCCGAGCGACGCCGGATCGGCCACGTACGCGGTCCGCAGCACGCTGCGAGGGCTGGTCGGGCCGTCCGCGCCCCGGTCGCCGGCGGCCAGCCGGGCCACGAAATCGCCGTTCGCGGTGCCGCCGCCGGTGCCCGCGAAGTCGGGCGTGGTCGGCGTGCCGTCGAGGTCCCGGGTGCCGCCGAAGCCGTACGGGGAGACGGGCGCGGCAAGCAGCAGCCCGGCCACCCGGTCGGGGTGGTCGACCAGCAGCCGCATCGCGACGCCACCGCCGAGGGAGTGCCCGACCACCACCGGCCGCGCGCCGGGGCCGAAGAGCTTCGGGGCGTCGAGCAGGGCGGCGACGTCGTCGGCGAAGTCCCGCAGGCCCCGGGTGGCGTCCACGGGGGCCCTCTCGGTGTCGCCGTAGCCGCGCAGGTCCGGGGCGACCACCCGGAGGGTGTCGGGCAGCCGCCGCAGCAGCGGCTCCCAGAACGCCGAGGACGAGCAGTTGCCGTGCACCAGCAGCACGGGCGCGCCGCCGGGCGGACCGGCCACCCGGACCCGCTGGACGATGCCGTTGGCCTGCACGGCGTGCTGCGCGCTCTCCATGCCGCGGCATGCTGCCACCCGGCGGCGGCCGGCTCCATGTGGCCGGCCCACATGAAAGGAGGGGCCCCCTGTTAACGCATGCGGTAGAGAAGGGTCCCCTTCTCACCCCGCCGGCGCGGCTCAGGCGCGGACGGTCGGCGGGGCGGCGACGGGCAGCGGCAGGGTCGGCCGGCGGTCGCGGCGCTGCGGGCCCAGTTGGGGGGCCAGCCGCAGCCCGACCGGGTCCGTCCGGGCCAGCCCCGGGTCGAAGAAGCGCAGCTCGGTGCGGCCGAGCCGGATCACGTCCCCGTCGGAGAGCAGCTCCGGTGCCTCGATCCGGCGGTCGTTGAGCCAGGTGCCGTTGGTCGAGCCCAGGTCCTCCAGCCACACCCCGCCGGCGGCCAGCCGTACGCTGGCGTGCCGGCGGCTCAGGTGCGCGTCGTCGACGCTGACCTCCACGGTCGTCGCGCGGCCGATCACCTGCGGTGTGACGCTGAGCCGGAAGCTCGCCCCACGCATCGGTCCACCCGCCACCGTCAGCAGCGGCATCAGTTCCGGAAAGTCCTCCATGGACGGTCAGCCTCCAGCCACCGGTGTCCGGCGTCAGCCTGCCACCACACCGTATCGATGCCCACCACCACCCGGACACCCCCCGGCCCCCGGGCGGACAACTCCCGTTAGCCGGTTCGGCTTTCCGGGCCACGCACCAGGGCCGTCGGCCCCGCGCCGGGGACCGACACCGGGGCCGTCGGCTCCGCGCCGGGGACCGGTTCCGGGCGGACCCCGCACACCTACCGACCAGTAGCTTCGGGGTCTAGACTTCCGCCATGACGGCTGTTCGTGTCCCGGGTGCCCCGATCATCTCAGACGGGCGGCTGGTCTCCACCAGCCCCGCCACCGGGGCCGAGGTGGGCCGGTTGCCCGTCGCCGCCGGGGCCGACGTCGCGCGCGCGGTCGAGCGGGCCCGCGAGGCGGCCGGCTGGTGGGCGGGGCTCGGCTTCACCGGCCGCCGGGCACGGCTGCTGCGCTGGCGGGGCGTCCTCGCCCGGCGGATCGAGGAGCTGGCCGAGCTGATGCACGCCGAGGGCGGCAAGCCCGTCCCGGACGCGATCGTCGAGGTCCTCACCGCCATCGAGCACGTCGACTGGGCCGCCCGCAACGCCGGCCGGGTGCTCGGCCCGCGCCGGGTGCGCTCCCGGCTCATCCTGGCCGAGTTCTCCGGCCACCTCGAATACCAGCCGTACGGGGTGGTCGGCGTCATCGGCCCGTGGAACTATCCCGTCTTCACCCCGATGGGCTCCGTCGCGTACGCGCTCGCCGCCGGCAACGCGGTCGTGCTGAAGCCCAGCGAATACACCCCGGTCGTCGGCCAGTGGCTGGTCGACAGCCTCGCCGAGGTGGTGCCCGAGCAGCCCGTCCTCGCCGCCGTGCACGGCCTCGGCGACGTCGGCGCGGCCCTGTGCCGCTCCGGGGTGGACAAGCTGGCCTTCACCGGCTCGACGGCCACCGCCAGGAAGGTGATGGCCGCCTGCGCCGAGACCCTCACCCCGGTCCTGCTGGAGGCGGGCGGCAAGGACGCGATGATCGTCGACAGCGACGCCGACCTGGACGCCGCCGCCGAGGCGTGCGTCTGGGGCGGGCTCACCAACGCCGGCCAGACCTGCATCGGCATCGAGCGGGTGTACGCCGTCGAGCCCGTCTTCGACGCGTTCGTCGGCAAGGTCGTGGAGCGGGCCGGCCGGCTGACCGTCGGCGCCGACGGGTCCGACATCGGCCCGATCACCATGCCCGGTCAGCTCGACGTGATCCGCCGGCACATCGACGACGCGCTGGCCCGGGGCGGGCGGGCGGTCCTCGGCGGCGTCGACGCGGTGCAGCCGCCGTACGTGCGCCCGACCATCCTGGTCGACGTGCCGGAGGACTCGCTCGCCGTCCGCGAGGAGACCTTCGGCCCGACGCTGACGATCAACCGGGTCCGCGACGCCGAGGAGGCCGTCACCCGCGCCAACGCGCTGCCGTACGGCCTGGGGGGTTCGGTCTTCGGCCGGCGACGGGCCGTGGCCATCGCGCGGCGGCTGCGCTCGGGGATGGCCGCGGTGAACTCCACCCTGACCTTCGCGGGGATGTCCACCCTGCCGTTCGGCGGGGTCGGCGAGTCCGGCTTCGGCCGCATCCACGGCGAGGACGGGCTGCGCGAGTTCGGCCGCCCCAAGGCGGTCACCCGCCGCCGGGCCCGGTCGCTGCTGCCGGCGATGACCTTCGAGCGCACCCCCGCCGACGTCGCCCGCCTGGTCAAGGTCACCAAGCTGCTGTACGGCCGCAGGCGCTGACCCGGCGGCGCAGCCGCCCGCCCGCTCCCGCTCAGAGCTCCCGCTCAGAACAGAGTCAGCTCGTCGCGCTCGATGCCGCGCAGCTTGTCGTAGTCGACGACCACGCACCGGATCCCCCGGTCCGTGGCCAGGACGCGGGCCTGCGGCTTGATCTCCTGGGCGGCGAAGACGCCGGTGACCGGGGCGAGCAGGGGATCCCGGTTCATCAGTTCGAGGTAGCGGGTGAGCTGCTCCACCCCGTCGATCTCGCCGCGCCGCTTCACCTCGACGGCGACGGCGCCGAGGTCGGCGTCCCGGCAGAGCAGGTCCACCGGCCCGATCGCCGTCATGTACTCCCGGCGCACCAGCGTGTAGCCCTCGCCCAGCGCCGTCGGGTTGGCCGCCAGCAGCTCCTGGAGGTGCGCCTCGACGCCGTCCTTGCGCAGGCCGGGGTCGACGCCCAGCTCGTACGAGGTGTCCTGGAAGACCTCCTCCAGGGTGATCCGCAGCTCCTCGCCCGCCTTGTTGACCACCCGCCACACGCCGGGGGCCTCCTCCAGCCGGCAGGGCGGGCTCATCCAGTTCAACGGCTTGTACGCCCGGTCGTCGGCGTGGATCGACACCGACCCGTCCGCCTTCACCATCAACAGGCGTGTGGCCAACGGCAGATGCGCCGAGAGCCGTCCCACGTAGTCCACCGAGCACTTCGCAATCACCAGCCGCACCCGACGAGGGTAGCCCAGACCCCGGCGTCCGCCGCCGAGCGGCACTGGCGCGCCGGTGCCATGCTGAGACGGTGTTCGAAGTCCTCACGGGTACCGGGCTGGCCGCGTCGGCCGGCCTGAATGCCTACATCCCCCTGCTGACCATGGGACTGCTGGCCCGCTACACCGACCTGATCGACCTGCCCACCGGCTGGCAGTGGCTCGGCAACGGCTGGGTCGTCGCCATCCTCGCGGTGCTGCTCACCGTCGAGGTCGTCGCCGACAAGGTGCCGGTGCTCGACCACGTCAACGACGTCGTACAGACCGTGGTCCGGCCGACCGCCGGCGGCCTGGCCTTCGGCGCGGGCGCCACCTCCGAGACGGTCACCGTGAGCGACCCGGGCAGCTTCTTCTCGTCCAACGACTGGGTGCCGGTGGTGACCGGCGTGCTCATCGCGCTCGGCGTCCATCTGCTCAAGTCCGCCGCCCGCCCCGTGATCAACGCGACCACCGCCGGCTTCGGCGCGCCGGTCGCGAGCACCGCCGAGGACGCCACCAGCGTCGTCATGTCCCTGGTGGCGATCGTCCTGCCGGTGCTGGTGCTGGCCTTCCTGCTCGGCCTGGCCGCCTTCACCGTCTGGTTTTTGCGCCGCCGCCGGGACCGCCGCCGCGAACGCCAGGCCGCCCGCGCCGCCGGCTACCGCGTCTGATCGGGTACGCCCCGCGCAACCGCCGCCGGCCGGGCCCCGTCATCGGGGCCCGGCCGGCGGCATGTGCGGTGTGTCAGCTGTTCCAGTGCTGCGTGACGAGGTCGGCGGCCTGCTGCTCCCACTGCGCGTACGCGTCGGGGTACGCCGACACCTGCACCGTCTGGGCGGCGTCGGTCAGGGCCATGTCCTGCCAGCCGTCGACCTGCCTGAGGCCCTTGAGGAACGCCGTCGTCGCATACTCGGGGTCGGTGATCTGCTCCGGGCTGCCCCAGCCGCTGGACGGGCGCTGCTGGAACAGGCCCAGCGAGTCGTGGTCGTTGCGGTCACCCAGGTGACCCAGGTTCTCCAGCTTCGACTCCTGCAGGGCGGTGCCGATCGAGATCACCGCGGCCCGCTCGTCCAGGCCGGCCTTCTTCGTGGCGGCGATGATCGCCTTCACGTTGGCGGTCTGCTCGGCGTCGAGGTCGATGCGCGACTGCGCGCCCTGCACACCGTGCGGGATCAGCTTGCCGCTGTCCACGCCGGCGGGCTTGTCGGCCTGCGTGACGGCGACCGACCGCGCGTCGACAGCACCAGCGTCGGCACCGGTGTCGGTGGTGGTGTGGTTCAGGGGGCCAGCGGCGAGGCCGCCAGCGAAGGCGAGTCCGGCGATGCCGAGGACGCTCTTGCGCAGGATGGTCGTGTTCATGGGGGTGACTCCAATCCGGGGGTTCGACACCGGCCCGCGGGGGGGGCGGGCGGGTGTGAGCACCACGTCGAGGCGCCCGAACAACAAAGCAAGAGGGGGGAAGAAGGGGGACGGCCGCCCTTGCGGCGGCGGGCCAGGGGGACCGGAGGCCGGCGGGTCCGGGATGTGGCAACCGGGGGCTGGCCGGTCCGGGTGTAACGACCGGGGGCCGGCCCGCATTCCGGGGGATGACGACACCGGGCCCGGGGCCTGCCGGATCGCAGCGATCCGGGGGCCCGCTTCGGTCGTCCCGGGGGCCCGCTTCGGTCGCCTGCTTCGGTCGTCCGTCAGGTGTAACGACCCCGGCCCCGCCGGGATTCCGGCCCCGGGGTGCCGCCGGTCACCCCCGCCCCGCCCCGTTGGGCCGGACAATCCGCCCATCCCGGCCCAGGGGTGACGGGATGTCGGGGAGATGGCGGTATCCGGCGCGCGGGATGCCCCCACCTGCCCGACATCCCACCGGGCGGCGGGGCGGGACAGCCGACGGGCACCCGCCAAGAGATCATCTTCCGGTGCCCGCACAGAACTCTCGCGTACCCCTGATCGCGACGCTCGCCGCCCTGGCCGGCGTCGCCGTACTCCTCGTCGCGCCCGCGCCGTCGGACGCGCCCGGCCACGCCGCCATCGGCCGGGTGCCCACGACCACAACACCCGCCGCCACCGACGGGGAGGACCGGCCGGGCCAGGGGACGAACCGACCGGCCCCGCCGGTGTCGGCATCCGGGCGACCGGGGGATCCCTCGCGGCCGGGCCGAGGCGGACGGACCGACGAGCCCGGCCCGGGGCCCTCGGCCACGGCCCTCCCCGGCGCGAGCCGCACCGACCGGCGGCCCCCGGTGGTCGACCACGGCCCGCGCGTCGGCGACCTGGTGGCGCTGACCTTCGACGCGGACATGACGGACGCCATGCGGTACCAGTTGCGCAGCGGGGCGGTCCGGTCGTACGCGAACCTGGCGATCATCGACCTGCTGGAACGGGAGCGGGTGCCGGCCACCTTCTTCCTGACCGGCAAGTGGGTCGAGGAGTATCCCGGGGTGACCCGCCGGCTGGCCGCCAACCCGCGCTTCGAGCTGGCCAACCACACGTACGGCCACCTCGCCTTCACCGCCGACTGCTACCAACTGCCGACGATCCCCCGGCAGCGGATGGCCGCCGACGTGGCGCGGACGTTCGACGTGATCGCCCCGTACGGCGGCCGGCAGACCCGCTACTTCCGCTTCCCCGGGCTGTGCCACGACCGCGCCGCGCTGGCCGAGCTCGCCCCGCTGGGCGTGACCGTGGTGGACGGGGACGTCATCAGCGGCGACCCGTTCGCCAAGTCCTGGCGACCGGTCGTCGACGCGGTGCTGTCCCGGGTACGCCCCGGCTCGGTCGTCGTCCTGCACGTCACCGAGGCGAACGCCCCCATGACCGACGAGGCGCTGCCGCGCATCCTGGCCGGGCTGGCCGAGCGGGGCCTGCGGCCCGCCCCGCTCTCCGAGGTGCTGGGGGCGACGCCGGCCGGCTGACCGGTGGCCCGATCACGACCGGCTGGCCGATCACGACCGGCTGGCCGGGGACGGCCGATCACCGGCGACAAAACCGGCAAAAGCCTAATATCGGATGGGAGCCCGCGAGAACCAAGAGGAGGTCGTCATGACTACGGCGATGGAGATGCCCCGCGTCCAGGAGTGCGTGGTCGCGGCCTGCGCCTACAACCACACCGGCGACTGCCACGCGTTCGCCATCACGATCGGCAGCACCGATCACGCGCACTGCCACACGTTCGTCGAGATGCCGGTCCGGGGCGGCATCGACACGATGATCGCCCAGGTGGGCGCCTGCCAGCGCTCGGACTGCCGGCACAACTCCGACCTGGAGTGTCACGCCCCGGCGATCCGCGTCGGCCCGGACAACGACATGGCCGACTGCATGACCTACGCCAGCCGCTGACGCGGCGTCGCGCGCCGGCGGGCTGTTTTGCAGGGGACCCCTGTACAACAGAATGCGTTAACAGGGGGCCCTTCCTTACAAGCCGTTGGCGTGGCGGACCACCGTCACCAGGTCGTCGACGATGCCGGTCAGCGCGAAGTCCTTCGGCGTGAAGACCCGGGCGACGCCGGCCGCCCGCAGCGCGTCGGCGTCGCCGGCCGGGATGATGCCGCCGACCACCACCGGCAGGTCGCCCCGGCCGGCGGCGCGCAGGCCGTCCAGCACCGCCGGCACCACGGCCAGGTGCGAGCCGGAGAGCACGGACAGGCCGACGAGGTCGACATCCTCCTCCACGGCGGCGGCGACGATCTGGCCGGCGGTCAGCCGGATCCCCTGGTAGATCACCTCGAAGCCGGCGTCGCGGGCGCGCACCGCGATCTGCTCGGCCCCGTTGGAGTGCCCGTCGAGGCCGGGCTTGCCGACCAGCAGCCGCAGCCGGCCACTGCCCAGCTCCCGGGCGGTCGCCGCGACGCGCTCCCGCACGGCGGCCAGGCTCGCGTCGCCGCCCGCCCCGGCGCCGCCGGCCAACCCGGTCGGCGCGCGGTACTCGCCGAGGACCCGCCGCAACGCGTCGGCCCATTCGCCGGTGGTCACCCCGGCCCGCACACACTCCAGCGTCGCCGGCATCAGGTTCGCGCTGGTCGCGGCGTCCGCGCGCAGCCGCCTCAGTGCCGCGTCGACCGCCGCGCCGTCGCGTCCGGCCCGCCATTCGCGTACGGCGGCCACGGCCGCCGCCTCCGCCGCCGGGTCGACCTGCTCGACGGCGTCGGCGCCGGCGGCGGTCAGCGGCGACGGCTCGGTCTCGGTGAACCGGTTGACGCCCACCACCGTGTCGGCGCCGGACTCCAGCCGGCGGCGGCGCTCGGCCAGCGAGGCGACCAGCGCGCTCTTGAGGTGCCCGGACTCGACGGCGGCCACCACGCCGCCCATCCCCAGCACCGTGTCCAGTTCCGCCCGCGCCCCGGCGACGATGCCGTCGACCAGCGCGGTCATCACGTGCGAGCCGGCGAACAGGTCCGGATACTCCAGCAGGTCCGACTCGTACGCGAGGACCTGCTGCATCCGCAGCGACCACTGCTGGTCGAAGGGGCGGGGCAGGCCCAGCGCCTCGTTCCAGGCCGGAAGCTGCACGGCGCGGGCGCGGGCGTCCCGGGACAGGGTGACGCCGAGCATCTCCAGCACAATGCGCTGGACGTTGTTCTCCGGCTGGGCCTCGGTCAGCCCGAGCGAGTTGACCTGCACCCCGTACCGGAAGCGGCGCTGCCTCGGGTCGGTCACGCCGTACCGGTCGCGGGTGATCTCGTCCCAGAGCACGCCGAACGCGCGCAGCTTGGCGGTCTCCTCGACGAACCGCACCCCGGCGTTGACGAAGAACGAGATCCGGGCGACGACGTCGCCCATCCGCTCGGGCGGCACCTGCCCGCAGTCGCGCACCGCGTCGAGGACTGCGACGGCGGTGGCGAGGGCGAAGCCGACCTCCTGCACGGGCGTCGCCCCGGCCTCCTGGAGGTGGTACGAGCAGACGTTCACCGGGTTCCACCGAGGCATCTCCCGCAGGGCGTACGCGACCAGGTCGGCGGTGAGCCGCAGCGACGCCGCCGGCGGAAAGATGTGCGTGCCCCGGGACAGGTACTCCTTGATGATGTCGTTCTGCGTGGTGCCGGCGCAGCGGGCCAGCTCCGCGCCCTGCTCGGCGGCGACCGCGCCGTAGAGGGCGAGCAGCCACATGGCCGGCGCGTTGATCGTCATGGACGTGTTCGTGTCGGCCAGCGGGATGCCGTCGAAGAGGGCCCGCATGTCGCCGAGGTGGGCCACGGGCACCCCGACCCGGCCGACCTCGCCGGCCGCCAGCTCGTGGTCGGGGTCGTACCCCGTCTGGGTGGGCAGGTCGAAGGCGACCGAGAGGCCGGTCTGCCCCTTGGCCAGGTTGCGGCGGAAGAGGGCGTTGCTCGCGGCGGCCGAGGAGTGCCCCCCGCGTAGGTGCGCATCACCCAGGGTCGGTCGCGCTCGGGCAGCCGGCCGGCGGGGGCCTTCTCGTCCATGACCGGAGTTTAAGTTACCGTTCAGTAAAGCGGGTTGTGCAAAACCACACAGGCCCGCGTGCCCGCCCGCTCCGCCCAGGTCGCACACTTGACGGCATGGATGACGAGCTGGCGATCTCCGTCCGGGGGCTGCGCAAGGCGTACGGCGACAACGTCGCGGTGGCGGGCGTGGACCTCGACGTCCGGCGGGGTGAGGTGTTCGCGCTGCTCGGCCCGAACGGGGCGGGCAAGACCACCACGGTGGAGATCCTGGAGGGCTACCGGCGACGCGACTCCGGCGAGGTCCGGGTGCTGGGCAGCGACCCCGCCGCCCCCGCTGCGGACTGGCGCTCCCGGGTCGGCATCGTGCTCCAGGGCACCGGCGAGTTCGACGAGCTGACCGTCGGCGAGGTGGTCCGGCACTTCTCGGGCTTCTACCCCGACGCCGACGACCCGGCGAAGGTCGTCGAACGGGTCGGCCTCGGCCCGAAGGCGAAGGCCCGCACCCACACCCTCTCCGGCGGGCAGAAGCGCCGCCTCGACGTGGCGCTGGGCATCATCGGCCGCCCCGAGCTGCTCTTCCTCGACGAGCCGACCACCGGCTTCGACCCGGAGGCGCGGCGCGAGTTCTGGGAGCTGATCCGGGACCTGGCCGCCGCCGGCACCACCATCGTGCTGACCACCCACTACCTCGACGAGGCCGAGGCGCTCGCCGACCGGGTCGGGGTGATCGCCGCCGGCCGGGTGATCGAGGTGGCCCCGCCGAAGCTGCTGGGCAACCGCCAGGAGTCCCTGGCGACGGTCTCCTGGCGTACCCCCGAGGGGTCGGCGGAGAGCGCGCAGAGCGCGACGCCGACGGCCCTGGTCGCCGAGCTGGCCGCGCGCTACGGCGGCGAGGTGCCCGGCCTCACGGTGACCCGGCCGACCCTGGAAGACGTCTACCTGACCATGATCGGACACCGATGACGACCACGACGAAGCCGGCGGCCCCGGCCACCGCCGCCGCGGCGGCCCGCCGGCCGGGCGCGGGCGCGCTAGCCCTGCGCCAGGGCCGGCTGGAGATCACCCAGTTCCTGCGCAGCCGGGAGTCCGTCGTGTTCACGATGGGCTTCCCGATCATCATGATCCTGATCTTCGCGGCGATCTTCAGCGACGAGATCGCCCCCGGGGTGAGCTACACGCAGTACTTCATCACCGGCATGATCGCGACCGGCCTGATGACGGTCAGCTTCCAGAACCTGGGCATCTGGATCCCGATCGAGCGGGACCGGGGGGTCCTCAAGCGGTACCGGGGCACGCCGATGCCGAAGTGGGTGTGGTTCGCCGGCAAGGTGATCATGGTGGTGGCGGTCGGCGTCGCCGAGACCGCCCTGCTGCTCGCCGTCTCGGTCGCCCTGTTCGACCTGGAGCTGCCCGGGACGACCGGCAAGTGGCTCACCTTCGGCTGGGTCTCCGTCCTCGGGGTCACCGCGTGCACCCTGTGCGGCATCGCGATCTCGTCGCTGGCCCGCACGGCGCGCAGCGGCTCGGCCGTGGTCACCCCGGTCGCCCTGATCCTCCAGTTCATCTCCGGCGTCTTCTTCGTCTTCACCAACCTGCCGACCTGGATGCAGCAGGTGGCGGCGCTGTTCCCGCTCAAGTGGATGTGCCAGGGCCTGCGCTCGGTCTTCCTGCCGGACAGCTTCGCCGCGCAGGAGCCGGGCGGCTCGTTCGAGCTGGGCCGCGTCGCCCTCGTGCTGGCCCTGTGGTGCGTGATCGGCCTGGTCCTCTGCCTGACCACCTTCCGCTGGACGACGAAGCGCGACGGCTGAGGCGGTGCAAGGAAGGGCCCCCTGTTAACGCATTCGGTAGAGAGGGGCACCCCTCTCACCCCGGGCCCGCAGGCGCGCGCCCCGCGCCCGAAGGGGCGTGGGCGGGGCGGCCAGGGCTGGGCGGGGCTGGGCTGGGCTGGGCTGGGCTGGGAGACTGTGCCGGTGGTGGCGCGACTGAGCCGGCGAGGGATGCTGCTGACCGGGGGCGGCGCGGTGGCGCTCCTGGCCGTGGGCGGTGCCGTGGCGGCCCGGGAGGCGACCCGCCCCCGCCAGGGGCCGGCCCCCGAGCTGCCGGACGCCCCGGCCGGCGACGAACGGCTGCTCGGGCGTCAGTCGGCGGCCCGGGGCCGTACCGTCGACTTCTGGACGGCCGTGCCCGCCGGTCACGGCGACGGGCGGGGGCTGCCCGTCTGCCTGGTGTTGCACGGCGCGTCGGCCACCCCGCGCGACTACGCGCGCTTCGGGCTCGCCCGGTTCCTCACCGACGCGGTGCGCCGGGGCACGCCGCCGTTCGTTCTCGCCGGGGCGACCGGCGGCCGGCTCTCCTGGCGGCCCGCGGGGGCCGACGACCCGCAGCGGATGGTGCGCGAGGAGCTGCCGGCCTGGTGCGCCGAGCGCGGCTTCGACACCGGCCGGGTCGCCGCCTGGGGCTGGTCGATGGGCGGCTTCGGGTCGCTGCTGCTCGCCGAGACCTTCCCCGGCTGGCTGCGCGCGGTGGCCGCCTTCTCCCCCGCCGTACGCGCCGGGGACGCCGTCTTCACCGGCGCGGCCCGGCTGCGGGGCACCCCGGTCGGGCTCTGGTGCGGCCGGCAGGACGGGCTGCTGGGCGAGGTGCAGGCGCTGGCCCGCGCCCTGCCCGAGCCCCCGGTCCGGGCCGAGTACGCCGACGGCCGGCACGACTTCACCTACTGGGGACGGGTCGTCCCGGACGCCTTCGCCCTGCTGGGCGCCGCTTTGGCCCGCCCCTGACGGCACGCCGCCACCGGCTGCCGGCCCCGAAGGCGGGCGCGCCCCGCAGGGCTGCCGGCCCCCGCAGGCGCGGGCCCGCGGGGGCGGACGTCACCCGTCAGTACGTGTAGAAGCCCTTGCCCGTCTTGCGGCCCAGGTCGCCGGCGGTGACCATGCGCTGGAGCAGCTCCGGCGGGAAGAACTTCTCGTCGGCCGTGTCGGTGTAGATGTTCTTCGAGGCGTGCATGAGCACGTCGACGCCGGTCAGGTCGGTGGTCGCCAGCGGCCCCATCGCGTGGCCGAAGCCGAGCTTGCAGGCGGTGTCCAGGTCCTCGGCCGACACCACGCCGGACTCGACCAGCTTGACCGCCTCCACGACCAGCGCGGCGATCAGCCGGGTGGTGACGAAGCCGGCGATGTCCCGGTTCACCACGACGACGGTCTTGCCGATGCCCTCGGCGAACGCCCTCGCGGTGGCCAGGGCCTCGTCGCTGGTCTTGTAGCCCCGGACCAGCTCGCACAGCTTCATCATCGGCACCGGCGAGAAGAAGTGCGTGCCGACGACCGACTCGGGGCGCTCGGTGACGGCGGCGATCTGGGTGACCGGGATGGCCGAGGTGTTGGTGGCGAGCACCGCGTCGGCCCTGCACAGCTTGTCCAGGGCCCGGAAGACCTCGTGCTTGATCTCCAGCCGCTCGAAGACCGCCTCCACGACGATGTCCGCGTCGGCCACCGCCTCCAGGTCGGTCGTCGGGGTGATCCGGTCGAGCGTGGCGTCCACCTCTCCCGGCTCGATCTTGCCCTTCTCGGCGAACTTCTCCAGCGACTTCCGGATGCCGGCCAGTCCGCGCCCGGTGGCCGCGTCGTCCAGGTCCCGCAGCGTCACCTGCCATCCCGCCTGCGCCGCCACCTGGGCGATGCCCGAGCCCATCAGCCCGGCCCCGACAACTGCGAGTCGACCCGCCATCTGCTTCTCCCTCGCCTGATTGAGTGCCTTGCAGCACCCTAGCGGCGACACTGAACGAAGACTAAGCCGAGGGCCGCGCGGGCGCGCGGGCTGGGACGCGGGCCGCGCGGCGCGCGCCGGGGCATGGGCCGCGCGGCGCGCGCCGGGGCATGGGCCGCGCGGCGCGGGCCGGGCACATCCGGGCGCGCTCAGATCTCCAGGGCCGGTTCCTCCGGTACGCTGCCCCGCTCGACCTCCACGCCGAGCGCCCGCAGGTCGGCGACGAAGTCCGGGTAGCCACGGTCGACGTGGTGCACGTGGGAGACCTCGGTGACCCCGTCCGCGCAGAGCCCGGCGATGATCAGCCCCGCGCCGGCCCGGATGTCGGTGGCCCGTACGGGCGCGCCGGAGAGCCGGTCCCGGCCCCGCACGACGGCGTGGTGGCCGTCGGTCTTGATGTCCGCGCCGAGCCGCATCATCTCGTTGGCGAACATGAACCGGCCGTCGAAGATGTTCTCGGTGATCAGGGACGCGCCGTCGCTCACCGCGGCGAGGCCGATCGCCATCGGCAGCAGGTCCGTGGCGAAGCCCGGGTAGGGCAGGGTGACCACGTCGACGGAGGTGGGCCGGTCGGCCATGCGTACCCGGAAGGCGTCGCCCCGGGTCTCCACCAGGCCACCGGCGCAGACCAGCTTGTCCAGCGCGACCTCCAGGAAGCCCGGGTCGATGCCGGTCACGGTGACGTCCCCCCGGGTCATCGCGGCGGCGAACGCCCAGGTCCCGGCGACGATCCGGTCGCCCACCGTGGCGTGCCGCACCGGCCGCAGCTCGGGCACCCCCTCGATGTGCAGGGTGGAGGTGCCCTCCCCCTCGATGCGCGCGCCCATCCGGATCAGCATCGAGCAGATGTCGACGATCTCCGGCTCCCGGGCCGCGTTGTCGATCACCGTCGTGCCCTGGGCCAGCACGGCGGCCATCACCAGGTTCTCGGTGGCCCCGACGCTGGGAAAGTCGAGGACGATGTCCGCGCCGTGCAGGCCGTCCGGGGCGGCGGCGATGACGAAGCCGTGCTCGCCGGAGATGTCCGCGCCCATCCGGGTCAGCCCGGCGATGTGCATGTCCAGCCCACGGGAGCCGATGGCGTCCCCGCCGGGGTGGGCCACCCGGACGTACCCCCGGCGGGCCAGCAGCGGGCCCAGCACGCAGATGGACGCGCGCAGCCGGCGGACCAGGTCGTAGTCGGCCTCCGCACCGGGCCGCTCGGGCACGTCGATGGTGACCGACCGGGACCGGGCCACGCCGCCCCGGGCCACCATCGGGTCGACCGGCTCGTCGGCGTCGAAACGGACGCCGCAGCCCAGCCGGCGCAGCACCTCGCCCATGATGGCGATGTCGGTGATGCGCGGGACGTTGGTGATCACGCTGCGGCCGGGGGCGAGCAGCGCGGCGGCCATCAGCTTGAGGGCCGAGTTCTTCGCCCCGACCACGTGCACCGTTCCCGCGAGGCGGGCGTCACCGGCGACGCGGATGACGTCGACGTCGTTGACCGCCGGGTCGCCGGCGTCACCGGGGCCGAGCCCGGCGGGTCGTGCCGGAGCCGGTCGGGCGGGGATCGTCAGGTCCGGTATCCGTAGGCTGTGCGTCATGGCCGTCCACCTCACGCGCATCTACACCAAGGCCGGCGACGCCGGCATGACCAGGCTGAGCAACAACGAGCAGGTGCCGAAGACCGATCCGCGGATCGCCGCGTACGCGGACGTGGACGAGTGCAACGCCGCGATCGGCGTCGCGCTCGCCCTCGGCCAGCTCGACGACGAGCTGCGGGCGGTGCTCGGGTCGATCCAGAACGACATGTTCGACGTGGGCGCCGACCTGTCCACGCCGGTGGAGCCGGACCCGAAGTATCCGCCGCTGCGGGTCACCGAGGAGTACGTGGAGCGCCTCGAAGGATGGTGCGACGAGTTCAACGCACGCCTGGGCAAGCTCGACTCCTTCATCCTCCCCGGCGGCACCCCGGGAGCGGCGCTGCTGCACGTGGCACGGACGATCGCCCGGCGGGCCGAGCGGGCGGCGTGGGCGCTGGTCGCGCACGACCCCGACCGGACCAGCACCCTCCCGGCAAAGTATCTCAACCGGCTCTCCGATCTGCTCTTCATCCTGTCAAGAACGGCGAATCCGGCGGGCGACGTGCTATGGGTCCCGGGCGGCCAACGCTGAGCGTCCCCGCCGGGGCCCCGCACCACGTCGAGGTCTGGGTGCCGGAGCTGACCGAGGTGGTCCGCCGCCGGGGCTGACTGCTGGGCGAACTGGGCCGCCACCCGGCCCAGGGCTGGGCCACCGGCCGGTCCTGGCGGCCCGACCCGACGTACGTCGTGCCGGCGGAGTTCCCACGACCACCCAGCCAAAACCACCCCACCCCTGCCCCGCCGCCACCGTCCCGAGGCCCTGAGCGGCCGACCGCGACTCTCATCGCGGCGGGTCGGGGGCGGGGGAGGAGAACGGGTCAGCGGGTGGTGGTGTCGGCGACCGGGTTGAAGTCGTCGTCGACCAGGCCGAGGCGGTGGGCGACCACCGCGGCCTGCACCCGGTTGCGCAGTTCGAGCTTCTCCATCGCCGCCGAGACGTGGGTCTTGACCGTGGTGATGCCCAGATGCAGCCTTGTCCCGATCTCGGCGTTCGACAGCCCCGCCCCGACGAGCGCGAGGACCTCGCGCTCCCGGTGGCTGAGCAGCCGCCGCGCCGGCTCCGGTGGGCGGGCCGTGGGGCGGTGCTCCCGGTCGTGGGCGGCTATCGCCCGCCGGACGATCCGTGCCAGCACGGGCGGGGCGAGCAGCGGCTCACCCCGGACAGCCCGCCGGACCGCGTCGATCAGCTCCTCCGGCTCCCCATCCTTGACCAGGTAACCGATCGCTCCGGCGCCCAGCGCGCCGTAGACGTTCGCGTCGTCGACGAAGGTGGTGAGCGCGAGCACCCGCACGCCCGGCTGCCGGTCCACGATCCGGCGGGTCGCTTCGATGCCGTCGAGGCGCGGCATCCGCAGGTCCATCAGCACCACGTCCGGGCGCAGCCGCTCGGCGAGCCGGACCGCCTCCAGGCCGTCGCCCGTCTCGCCGACCACCTCGAAGCCTCCCGCCGTACGCAGCAGCAGGCCGACCCCGGCCCGGACCAACGCCTGGTCGTCCACCACGAGCACTCTGATCATCCGTTCTCCCTGATCGGCAACGCGACCCGCACCTGCCAGCCTCCGCCCGACGTGGCCGCGGCGGTGAGCGTGCCACCGAGCAGACCAACCCGCTCCCGCATGCCGCTGAGCCCGTAGCCGGACGGGGGCAGCGCGGGCTGGGGCTGGACCGGGCCGCTGTCCCGCACCACGATCAGCAGGACCCCGTCGTCGGCGCGGACGTCGACCGAGGCGATCGCGCCCGATCCGGCGTGCTTGAGCGTGTTGGTCAACGACTCCCGCACCACCCTGGCCGCCGTGGTGCGAACCACCAACGGCGCGGCGGCGAGCGCGGCCGAGACGGTCACCCGGACGGCGATCCCCGCCTCCCGCACCCGCCGCTCGGCGTCGCGGATCATCTGCTCGGGCTCGACCTGCGAGCCGCCCGAATCGACGGCCTCCGGGTCGCGCAGCACCTCCAGCAGCTCCCGCAGCTCGTCCAGCACCTGCCCGGCGGTTTCCCGCAGCTCGCCGAGCGCAAGCACCGCCTCGTCCGTGTCGCCGGTCTGCTGCACGGCGTACCGGGCCGAACCCGCGCGCAGCGCGATGGCGGCGACGTGGTGGGCGACGATGTCGTGCAGGTCGCGGGCGAGGCCGGCCCGCTCGGCCAGCCGGGCCGCGTGGGTCTGGATCTCCTGCCGCGCCTCGGCGTCCCGGGCACGTTCCTCGGCGATCCGGGCCGTGCCGCGCACACCGCGCAGATACCGGCCGAAGGCCACCGGCGCGGCGGCAGCGCCGCCCAGCATGGCCAGCCGCAGCGCGCCCAGGCTGCCGGAGAGCGTCGCGGAGCCACCGAGGGCGCGGACGTCGGCCACGGTCGCCGCGAGGAAGAGAGTGAACGCGGCGGCGGTGGCCGGCCAGCCGGCTCGGTAGGCGACGAAGCCGAGCGCGAGCGCCGCCGCCAACTGCGCGACACCGGAGCCGTTGACGGTGACCGTGCCGGCCGCCAACATCAGCGCGCACTCGCCGAGCAGGACCAGCCACGGCAGGCGCCGCACGCCGATCAGGCCCAGCCCGGCCAGGACGGCGATCACGGGGGCCCAGCCCCCGCCCGTCGCGCCCGGCTCGCCGGACCGCGTGTTCGCCAGGCCCAGCCCGGCCGCGACCAGGCCGAGCAGCAGCTCCGGCCACCAGCCGCGTCGGTCCGTCACCCGCTCACCATACGGAGCCGGCACGCCCGAACGGTCCTCCCGATGGTCGCCCCTCCTCCTCCGGATGGCCGGCGTACCGGCCTGCCGCGTTCCTCCGGCAGGACGCCGGAGCGACCGCCGGCAGGACGCCGTCGGCGTCACCCCGCCCTAGCGTCGGGCGGCATGACAGACGCACCGACCTTCCTGCGCCAGTTCGTCCAACACCCACGCCTCGTGGGCGCGGTCCTCCCCAGCGGGTCGGCCCTGGCCCGGGACGTCACCGCCTCGGTGCCCCGGACGGGGCACCCGGTGGTGGCCGAACTGGGACCCGGCACGGGTGCGTTCACCCGGGCCGTGCAGCAGCGGCTGGCCGGACGGGGCCATCATCTGGCGATCGAGCTGAACCTGGAGTTCGCCGACCGGCTCGCCCGCCGGCACCCGGAGGTGGAGGTGGTACGCGGCGATGCCGCGGCGCTCGCC
The DNA here is from genome assembly GCF_042889525.1 of Micromonospora sp. NPDC002575. Classification (NCBI taxonomy): domain Bacteria; kingdom Bacillati; phylum Actinomycetota; class Actinomycetes; order Micromonosporales; family Micromonosporaceae; genus Micromonospora; species Micromonospora sp. NPDC002575. The sequence goes on from NZ_JBIARA010000012.1 coordinate 210,918, forward strand.
GGCCTGTTGGCGGACCGGGGCCACCCGTACGCCGACGTGGTGGTCAGCGGTCTGCCGTGGGCGGCGTTCGCGGCCGACCGGCAGCGGGCCGTGCTGGACGGCGTTCTCGCCGGGCTGGGCCCGGCGGGGGTGTTCACGACGTTCGCCTACTGGCACGCGCTGTCCATCCCGCCCGCACGGCGGTTCCGCCGGCTGCTGGAGAGCCGGTTCGAGGAGGTGGTGGTGGGTCGGACGGTCTGGCGCAACGCGCCGCCGGCGCTGGTCTATCACTGCCGCCGCCCGGTGCGCTGACGCCCCCGCGGGTCCGGCCCTCCAGGCGGGTGGCTGCCCGGCGTCAGGCGGCGGGCCAGTCCTGGGGGGCCAGACGTGGCGAGGCCGCCCCGGGCGGGGCGGCCTCTAGCCAGGACAGGAAGCCCGTGACGGTGGAGCGGGCCATGGCGATCTCCACCGGGACGTGGCGACTGGTACAGCGCAGGATCACCCAGTCGGCAGGCATGGAGAGGCGCTCCTGCCCCTCGGGCAGCCGGCGTCGCTCCACGAGCAGCGTCTTGCGGGAGAGCACCCGCTTGGGGCGCAGGGCGAAGCTGAACATCCGGTACCACCGGAGTTCGTCACCGGCGAACCGGCCGAAACCGGGCGACCAGCCCCGCCCGTCGAGCACGGTGGTCACCCGGACGCTGAGCCGGATGATCCCACCGCTGCGGGTGACCAGCGCGCGCCGGAGGAAGAGGACGAACAGGGCCACGAGCACCGCGGCGACGCCGATTCCGATCCCTTCCACGATCTGCATCGGCGGGGCGGCTCAGCGGCTCTGCGCGGCGGAGACCGGGGTGGCGCTCTCGGCCAGCACGGTGACGCCCTCGCGGCTCACCGAGAGGAAGCCGCCGGCCACCTCGTACGAGACCTGCTCGCCACCGGGAAGCTTGATGCGGACCTGGCCGGGCTCGGCGAGCTGCCCCAGCAGGGGCGCGTGCCCCGGCAGCACACCCAGCTCACCCTCGGTCGTGCGGGCGACGACCATCTCGGCCTCGCCGGACCAGACCTTCTCCTCGACGGCTACGAGCTCGACGTGAAGCTGCTGTGCCACGCTGTCTCCTTGCTGCGGCGGCGGATTGCCGAAAGTCTAGTCGCGCCCGTCGCGGGCCCCCAACGCGGGTGGCGTAAGCTGCGCCACCCGCGCCTGACGAGCGCTCCGTTCGGCCCGGGGAAACGCTACTTCGTCTTGTTCCGGAAGTCCGGATGCTCCAGCAGGAAGGCGTCGAGCTGTTCCTTCTTCAGGGCGGTGAAGAAGTCCTCGGCCTCGGGCCGCAGCCGCTCGCCCCGGTACGCCGAGCCGGTGCCGATGTTCTCCCCCGGCAACTTGATCAGCTCGACGTTGTTCGAGCGGATGCCCTTGAGGGCGATCGCGAAGTCGACCACGCTGTTGCCCCGGCCGTTGAAGATCAGCGACTGCCCGGCGGCCCGGATCACCTTGTCCAGCTTGATCGGGTTGGTCACCACGTCGGCGCTGAACGCCTGGTCGACCATCGCCTTGATGAACTGCTGCTGGTGCCGCTGCCGGCCGTAGTCGGCGTCCGGAACGCCGTTCTTCGGGTACCGCTGCCGGACGTAGTCCAGCGCCTGCCAGCCGCTGAGGTGCTGGTTGCCCTTCTTGTAGACCGCCTGCGGGCCGATGTAGCCCTCGCCGTACGGGTTGCCCTTGCGGTGCACCCCGCTCGGCTCGCGGTGCTCCGAGCGCACCTCGCGCTCGATGTACATGTCGACGCCGCCCATCGCGTCGACGATCTTCTGGAAGCCGGTGAAGTTGATGATCGCGCCCGCGTCGAAGCGGTCGATGCCGGTCACCTGCTGCACGGTCTTGGCCAGCAGCTCGAAGCCCCGGGCCGCGTCGGGATTCTGCCCCGGCACCCGGCTGCCGTACGACATGGCGGCGTTGAGCTTGTCGGTGCCGCCGTTGAATTCCGCCTTGCTGAACCTCGGGATCTCGACCCGCAGGTCCCGGGGCAGGGAGAAGAGGTACGCCCGGTCCAGCTCGCTCGGGATGTGCAGGACCATGATCGAGTCGGCCAGCGGCGGGGTCTTCACGTCGCGCGGGTCGATGCCGACCAGCAGGATGTTGAGCGGGCCCTTGATGTCGCTCTTGCGCTCCTGGGCGCCGGCGGCCTGGTCGCCGAACAGGTCGCCCTTGCCCACCGCGCCCTCGTAGCGGGCCATCAGCGCCTCGTAACCAACCAGCACCGCGCCGCTGAGCAGCATGAGCACGGACCCGAAGACCGTGCACACCCGCGCCCAGCGGGGCACCCGCGACCACGCCGAAGGTTTCTTCCTGCCGCCCTTGCCGGCCTTACCCACGAGCATCTCCGTTCGTCACGCCCACGACTTGGAGACGGGCGTACGCAGCCGAAAAGTTGCAACGATGTTCACTCGTCCGGGGGACGGCGTGAGTCGACGGTACCTCGCGTTCGACGGAGCCGCCGATCAGCAACCGGACAGCGGAGATCATAGGGCCTGCAGATGAACGAGGGCCGCCCCGGATGTTTCCGGGACGGCCCTCGACAGTGTGACGTGCGTCTAGCTCTTCATCAGCTCCGCGGCCTTGCGCTCCAGGTCCTCCAGGCCACCGCACATGAAGAACGCCTGCTCGGGGAAGTGGTCGTACTCACCCTCGCTGATCTTCTTGAACGCCTCGATGGTCTCGGCGATCGGCACCGTCGAGCCCGGCACGCCGGTGAACTGCTCGGCGGCGTAGGTGTTCTGCGACAGGAAGCGCTCGATGCGCCGCGCGCGCTGCACGGTGATCTTGTCTTCCTCGGAGAGCTCCTCGATGCCGAGGATGGCGATGATGTCCTGCAGGTCCTTGTACTTCTGCAGGATCCGCTTGACCTCGGTGGCCACCGCGAAGTGCTCGGCGCCGACGAACTCCGGGGCGAGGATCCGGGACGAGGACGCCAGCGGGTCCACGGCCGGGTAGATGCCCTTGTCGGAGATCGACCGCTCCAGGTTGGTGGTCGCGTCGAGGTGGGCGAACGTGGTGGCCGGGGCGGGGTCGGTGTAGTCGTCCGCCGGCACGTAGATCGCCTGGAGCGAGGTGATGGCCTGGCCCCGGACGGAGGTGATCCGCTCCTGGAGCTCGCCCATCTCGTCGGCCAGGGTCGGCTGGTAACCCACGGCGCTCGGCATCCGGCCCAGCAGGGTGGACACCTCGGAACCGGCCTGGGTGAAGCGGAAGATGTTGTCGATGAAGAGCAGCACCTCCTGCTTCTTCACGTCGCGGAAGTACTCCGCCATGGTCAGCGCGGACAGGGCGACGCGCAGCCGGGTGCCCGGCGGCTCGTCCATCTGGCCGTAGACCAGCGCGGTCTTGTCGATGACGCCGGACTCGGTCATCTCGGCGATGAGGTCGTTGCCCTCACGGGTGCGCTCACCCACGCCGGCGAACACCGACGTGCCGCCGAAGTTCCGGGCCACCCGGGTGATCATCTCCTGGATGAGCACCGTCTTGCCCACGCCCGCGCCGCCGAACAGGCCGATCTTGCCGCCCTTGACGTACGGGGCGAGCAGGTCGATGACCTTGATGCCGGTCTCCAGCATCTCGGTCTTCGGCTCCAGGTCCGCGAAGGCCGGGGCCTTGCGGTGGATGCCCCAGTGGTCGTCGGGGCTGAGCGTCTCGCCCTCGGTGAGGTTGAGGCACTCGCCGATGGCGTTGAAGACGTGGCCCTTGACGGTGTCGCCCACCGGCACGGTGATCGGCGAGCCGGTGTCGCGCACCTCGGCGCCGCGCACCAGGCCGTCGGTCGGCTGCATCGAGATGGCGCGGATCAGGTTGTCACCCAGGTGCTGGGCGACCTCCAGGGTCAGCGTCTTCTCGCCGCCGGAGAGGCTCACGTCCACGTTCAGGGCGTTGAACAGGGTCGGCATGGCGTCGCGCGGGAACTCGGCGTCGACGACCGGGCCGATGACCCGGACCACGCGACCGGTGGCCGTCTTGGTCTGTACTGGGGCAGTCATCACACTTCACTTCCCGACGCGGCGAGCGCGTTCGCGCCGCCGACGATCTCGCTGATCTCCTGGGTGATCCCGGCCTGGCGGGCCGAGTTCATCTCACGCGTGTACTTCTCGATCATCTCTTCGGCGTTGTCGGTGGCGCTCTTCATCGCCCGCCGACGCGACGCCGACTCGCTCGCCGCCGACTCCAGCAACGCCGCGTAGATCCGCGTGTTGATGTACTTCGGCAGGAGCGCGTCGAGCAGCGCCTCCGCCTCCGGCTCGAACTCGTACGCCGGGAGCAGGCCCTCGGACCTGGGGCGGTCCTCGACCTGCATCGGGCCGATGACCTTCGCGACCGGGGTCTGGGTCATCAGGGAGTGGAACTCGGTGTAGACGATGTGCAGCTCGTCGATCCCGCGCACCCCGTCCGGCCCGGCGGAGCCGTCGGTGTCGTCCGCGCCGGCGGTGAACGCCTTGATCAGCGTCTCACCGACCTCGCGGGCGTCGGCGAACGTCGGCTGCTCCGAGAAGCCCGTCCAGTTCGCCTCGATCGGCCAGTCCCGGAACCGGTAGAACCCGACGCCCTTGCGCCCGATGACGTAGAGCACGGGCTCCTTGCCCTCGTCCCGCAGCCGGGCGATCAGCGACTGCGCGGTCTTGATCGCGTTGGAGCTGTAACCGCCGGCCAGGCCCCGGTCGGCGGTTACCAGCAGGACGCCCGCCCGCCGCACCCGCTCGCGCGGGGTGAGCAGCGGGTGGTCGATCCGGGCGTTGGACGCCAGCGCGGTGAGCACGCCGGTGATGGCCTGGGCGTACGGCAGGGACGCCTCCACCCGGGCCTGGGCCTTGGCGATCCGGCTCGTCGCCACGAGCTCCATCGCCTTGGTGATCTTCTTCATCCCCTTCGCCGAGCGGATCCGTTGACGAAGAACGCGTACCTGGGCCGCCATGAGTCAGCCCTACTGCTTCTCGGCGTTGTCGCGGTAGCGGGTCACCGTCTCGCGGTTCTCGTCGCCCTCCAGCGGGGCGGCCGGGGCCTCGTTGATCCGGGGCTCGTCCTCCTTGCCCAGGAACGTCTGCTTGAAGCTCGCGATGGCCTGGTCGAGGGAGGAGATCACCTCGTCGTCCCACTTGTTGTCGGCGATCGCCGCGAGGACGCCCTCGTGCTTGTGCCGCAGGTACTGGAGGAACTCGGACTCGAACCGGCGCACCTCGCCGACGGGGATGTCGTCGAGCTTGCCCTCGGTGCCGGCCCAGACGGAGACGACCTGCTCCTGCACCGGGAACGGCGAGTAGTTCGGCTGCTTGAGCAGCTCGACCAGGCGGGAACCGCGCTCCAGCTGGGCCCGGGAGGCCTTGTCCAGGTCGGAGGCGAAGGCGGCGAACGCCTCCAGCTCGCGGTACTGGGCGAGGTTGAGCCGCAGCGAGCCGGCGACCTTCTTCATCGGCTTCACCTGGGCGGCGCCGCCGACCCGGGAGACCGAGGTGCCGACGTTGATGGCCGGCCGGACGCCCTGGTTGAACAGGTCCGTCTCCAGGAAGATCTGGCCGTCGGTGATGGAGATGACGTTGGTCGGGATGAAGGCCGAGATGTCGTTGGCCTTCGTCTCGATGATCGGCAGGCCGGTCATCGAGCCGCCGCCCAGCTCGTCGGAGAGCTTCGCGCAGCGCTCCAGCAGCCGGGAGTGCAGGTAGAAGACGTCACCCGGGTACGCCTCACGGCCCGGCGGGCGGCGCAGCAGCAGCGACACGGCCCGGTACGCCTCGGCCTGCTTGCTCAGGTCGTCGAAGACGATGAGCACGTGCTTGCCGCCGTACATCCAGTGCTGCCCGATGGACGAGCCGGTGTAGGGCGCGAGGTACTTGAAGCCGGCCGGGTCGGACGCCGGGGAGGCCACGATGGTGGTGTACTCCATCGCGCCCGCCTCCTCCAGGATGCCCTTGAGCGAGGCGATCGTGGAGGCCTTCTGGCCGATGGCGACGTAGATGCAGCGGACCTGCTTCTTCGGGTCGCCGGAGCGCCAGTTGTCCCGCTGGTTGAGGATGGTGTCCAGCGCGACGGTGGTCTTGCCGGTCTTCCGGTCGCCGATGATCAGCTGCCGCTGGCCCCGGCCGATCGGGGTCATGGCGTCGACGGCCTTGATACCGGTCTGCAGCGGCTCGTCGACGGACTGCCGGGCCATCACGTTCGGGGCCTGGAGCTCCAGCTCGCGGAAGCCCTCGTTGGCGATGTCGCCGAGGCCGTCGATCGGCTGGCCGAGCGCGTTGACCACGCGGCCGAGGAAGGCGTCGCCGACCGGCACCGAGAGCACCCGGCCGGTGCGCTTGACGCGCTGACCCTCTTCGAGCTTGGCGGAGTCACCGAGAACGACGACGCCGATCTCCCGGACGTCGAGGTTCAGCGCCACGCCGAGCGTGCCGTCCTCGAACTCCAGGAGCTCGTTGGTCATGGTCGAGGGCAGGCCCTCGACGTGGGCGATGCCGTCGCCGGTGTCGGCGACGGTGCCGACCTCCTCGCGGGAGACGTCGGGCGAGTAGGAGGAGACGTAGCGCTCCAGGGCGCCGCGGATCTCCTCCGTCGAGATGGTCAGCTCGGCCATCCTCTGCTTCCTTAAGTATCAGGGGCCCGGGGATACCTAGTACCGACCGGTCCGAATGGCGTCTGTCAATCCAGGCGTTCGCGGTGTGCCAGCGGGACGCCGGTCAGCGCTTGGCGAGCGCGTTGCGGGTCTCGTTGAGGCGGCGCAGGACGGTGCCGTCGTACAGGTCGGACCCGACCCGGACGCTGACGCCGCCGAGGACCGAGGGGTCGACCGTCTGCTTGACGGAGACCTCCCGACCGTACATCGCGGAGAGGCGGGCACCGAGCCGGTGCTCGTCCTCGTCGCTCAACGGGGCCGCCACGGTCACGTACGCGACCTGCCGGTCCCGCCGGTCGGCGGTCAGCTCGACCAGCCGGGTCAGCGAGCCGGTGAAGGAGCGCCCGCCGAACCCGTTCAGCGCCACCTCGACGAGGCGGACGGTGACCGGGCGGGCCTTGCCGGCGAGCAGCTCACGGGCCAGCTCGGCCCGCCGCTCGGCCGGGCCGACCGGGTCGGACAGCGCCGCCGACAGCGCGGGCTGGCCGGCGACCACCTGGCCGAAGCGGAACAGCTCGTCCTCGACCTCGCCCAGGTCCCCGGCGGCGTCGGCGCTGGCCAGCAGCGCCTCCACGCCGAGGCGCTCAGCGCCGTCGAGCAGCTCCGACGGCGCCGACCACCGGCCGGAGACCAGCCCGGTGAGCAGGTCGAGCGCGTCCGCGCCGACCTTGCCCCGGAGCATCTCCCCGAGCAGCCCGGCGCGGTCCGCGCCGGGCCGGGCCGGGTCGGACAGGGCCCGACGCAGCCGCGGCTCGCGCCGCAGCAGGCCGGCGACGGCGAGCAGGTCGTCGGCGGTGGCGGCCACCGCCGACGGCTCCGCACCCCGCGCGTACGCCGTCAGGCGCTCGGTCGCGGCCTGGTACGACTCCCGGCTGGCGGCCTGCATCAGCGGGCCCCCGCGCTCTCGAGGTCGCTGAGGAACCGGTCGACGGTGCCCTTGCGGCGGGCCTCGTCGGCCAGCGACTCGCCGACGATCTTGCTGGCCAGGTCGACCGCGATCGTGCCGACCTCCGTGCGCAGCTCGCGCACGATGGTGGCCCGCTCGGCGGCGAGCTGCTCCTTGCCGGCCGCGATGATGCGGTCGGACTCCTCCCGCGCCTTGGCGAGGATGTCCTGCCGGATGCCCTCCGCGTCGGCCCGGGCGTCGTCCCGGATCTTCGCGGCGTCGGTGCGCGCCTCGGCGAGCTGCGCGCGGTATTGCTCAAGGAGCTGGTTGGCCTCGGCCTGGGCGGCCTCGGCGCGCTTGATGCCACCCTCGATCGCGTCGACCCGGGCCTGGAACGTCTGCTCCATGCGCGGGAAGACGAACTTCATCAGCACGATGCAGAGCAGGACGAAGGCGATGCCACCGACCACGATCTCCTGCCAGATCGGGATGATCGGGTTGTGCGTCGACTCACCACCCTCTGCGGCGAGCAGGTACATGGGAGACCTCCCGGTCAAAGGGGGGCGGGACTAGAGCTGGCCCTGCCAGATGAAGCCGAAGGCGATGCCGAGCAGCGCGAGCGCCTCGATGACGGCGAAGCCGATCCAGACGTACGGCAGGGTCATCCGGGACGACTCCGGCTGCCGGGCGGTCGACTGGATGTAGGCGGCGAAGACCAGGCCGACACCGATGCCCGGGCCGATGGCCGCGAGACCGTAGCCGATGGCGGCGGTGCTGCCCTCTACCGCGGCGATGATGTCCATTAGTGGGTTCCTCCTGGTTATCACGCGTGACTCTCACGCGGGACGACAACGGGTGGTACGAGGTTGATCAGTGCTCGTCGGCGAGCGCGCCCTGCACGTAGCTGGCGGTGAGCACCGTGAAGACGTATGCCTGCAGGCAGATGACCAGGAACTCGAGGAAGGTGAGCGCGATGGTCATCACCCAGGACAGCACCGAGACCGGGGCCAGCCAGGCGTTGGCGCTGAGCATCGCGAACCCGCCGAGCGTGAAGACCAGCAGGAGCATGTGGCCGGCGAACATGTTCGCGAAGAGACGGACGGCCAGCGAGAACGGCCGGACCAGGAAGGTCGAGAAGAACTCGATCGGGATCAGCAGCGGCAGGATGTACCACGGCGCCGGCGGGATCAGGGAGTTCTTGACGAACTTGCCGAAACCGTGGTGCCGGATGCCCACCCAGATGAACATCACGTAGCTGATCACGGCGAGGAAGGCCGGGAAGGCGATGTGCGAGTTCGGCGAGATCTGGAACAGCGGCACGATCGCGAAGAAGTTGGTCAACAGGATGAAGCAGAACAGCGTCGTGAAGTACGGCGCGAACCGCACCCCCGCGTGCCCGATCATGTCGACGGCGATGTTGTTGCGCACGAAGCCGTAGATGGACTCGGCGAGCCACTGCTTCTTCGTCGGCACCAACTGCGGCTTCCGGTAGGAGGCCAGGAAGAAGATGATCAGGACGCCGACGGCGATCCAGACCATGGCCGTGATCTTGGTGAACCAGTAGGAGTCGTGCGCACCCCAGGGCAGGATGCTGGGCAGGTAGAAGTCCTCCACGCTGGGTGGGAATGCCGCCTGGCCCGCTGCCAGGACGTTCGCCTGTCCGAACACCGCGTCCCTTCCTAAGTAGGCGTGCCGAGTCGGCGGACGACCAGGATGATCCCCCCGGCCATGCCGAGCACGACGCCGATCCCGGTGGCGATGCCCCCGGTGTCGAGCCACTGGTCGACCAGCCAGCCGATGAAACCCCAGACGAGCATGCCCCCGATGAGGTACGAGAGCGCGGTCCAACCCTGGCCGGCACCGGTCGGAGTGTCGTCCGGGCCGCCGCTGGGTCGGGGGGTTTGGTCACCAGCCATGACGGGGCGAACGATATCAGTCGGAGAAACGAGGCTGTGCCTCACCCCCCGCACAACCGTGGTTGTGTGGGCGTCGGGCGGGCGCGTCGTCTGTGGGCACGCTACTCCCCTTGCGCCACCGAATGAATGACCGGTGTCGGACACAATCGCGCGTCGTACCAAAAAATGGGAAGCTGGAGCCTCAGCCCCTGCTCCGGCGCGCGTGCACCGTGCTGAGCCACCAGATGTGCGCGCCGGTCCAGACGACCACGCCGACGGCGATGCCGAGGCAGAGCGGGACGACCCCCGCCCACCCCGTCGAGGCGACCGCCACCATCACGCCACCCAGCAGGGTGAACTTCGCGACGTACAGACCCACCCCGAACGGCAGCACGAGCTGCGGGTTGCGCGCGTCCGCCCAGGCCAGGACCACGGTGGTGAGGACGTAGCTGGCCACGGTGACGGCGACGCCGGCCGCCACGCCGAGCGCCGCGTCGGCCCCGCCGAGGACGCCCCCGGCCGCCGCGCCCAGGGCCGCCACCACGGCCGAGACGGCCACCAGCACCGGCAGGTGGCGCAGCCGCCAGCCCCGGTCGTCCGCCGCCGGCTCCGCGGCCACCCCGGGCTCAGCCACGGGGGTACGCCGGGAAGGCGGCGACCAGCTCGGCCACGTCGGCGGCGACGCGGGTGAGGGCGTCGGCGCCCCCGGGCGCGCCCGGATCGGTGCGCACCGCCCGGGCGAGCAGCGCCGCGACCCGGCGCATCTCCTCCTCGCCCATGCCCTGCGTGGTGACGCTGGGCGTGCCCACCCGGATGCCCGAGGCGATCATCGGCGGCTGCGGGTCGTACGGGATGGCGTTCTTGTTCAGGGTGATGGCGGCGGCGTCGCAGCGCGCCTCCGCCTCGGCCCCGCTCACCCCGGCGGCCCGCAGGTCGAGCAGGGCGAGGTGGGTGTCGGTGCCGCCGGAGACGGGCCGCATCCCCTCGGCCGCGAGCCCGGCGGCGAGCGCGCGGGCGTTGGCGACCACCTGCGCGGCGTACGCCCGGAACTCGGGCCGGGCGGCCTCGCGCAGGGCCACCGCCTTGGCCGCGACGGCGTGCATCAGCGGCCCGCCCTGGGTGAACGGGAAGACGGCCTTGTCGATGCGCTCGGCCAGCGCCTCCCGGCACAGGATCATGCCGCCGCGCGGGCCGCGCAGCACCTTGTGGGTGGTGGCGCAGACGACGTCGGCGTGGGGCACCGGCGACGGCACGGCCCCGCCGGCGACCAGCCCGATGAAGTGCGCGGCGTCCACCATCAGGTACGCGCCCACCTCGTCGGCGATCTCCCGGAACCGCGCGAAGTCGATCAGGCGGGGGTACGCCGTCGCCCCGCAGATGATCATCTTGGGCCGGTGGGCGCGGGCGAGGTCCCGCACCTCGTCGTAGTCGATCAGCTCGGTGTCCTTGCGCACCCGGTAGCCGACCGTATGGAACCACCTGCCGGAGAAGTTCACCCGGCTGCCGTGGGTCAGGTGCCCGCCGTGCGGCAGGTCCATCGCCAGCACCGTGTCCCCCGGCTGCACCAGCGCGGCGTACGCGGCCAGGTTGGCGCTCGCCCCCGAGTGCGGCTGGAGGTTGGCGTGCTCGGCGGCGAACAGCTCCTTCGCCCGGGCGATGCCGATCTCCTCGGCCCGGTCCACCTCGGCGCAGCCGCCGTAGTAGCGCCGGCCCGGGTACCCCTCGGCGTACTTGTTGGTCAGCGTCGAGCCGAGCGCGGCCAGCACCGCCGGGGAGGTCAGGTTCTCGCTGGCGATCAGTTGCAGGCCGCCGCGCAGCCGGTCCAGCTCGCCGAGCACCACCCCGGCGATCTCCGGATCGGTGGCGCTGAGCTGCTCGAAGTCCGGCCCCCAGAAGGTGCTCCTCGCGTTCTCCACAACGAGCGAGTCTACGGAGCCGCACACTGGAGGCCGTGAGATGCCTCGTCACCGGCGCGACCGGATACATCGGCGGACGGCTCGCGCCCCTGCTGCTCGCCGACGGGCGCCAGGTGCGCTGCCTGGCCCGGCACGCCGGGCGGCTGCGCGACGTGCCGTGGGCGGCGCGGGCCGAGATCGCCGAGGGCGACCTGCGCCGGCCCGAGACCCTGCCGGCCGCGTTCGCGGGCGTGGACGTCGCCTACTACCTGGTGCACTCGCTCGGGCAGGCCGGCTTCGAGACCGCCGACCGGGAGGCGGCGGTCAACTTCGCCGACGCGGCGCGCGCCGCGGGCGTACGCCGGATCGTCTACCTCGGCGGCCCCGAGCCGAAGGCCGACGGCGAGCTCCCGTCGGCGCACCTGCAGTCCCGGGCCGAGGTCGGCCGGATCCTGCTCGGCAGCGGGGTGCCGACGGCGGTGCTCCGGGCGGCGGTCATCATCGGGTCCGGCTCGGCGTCGTTCGAGATGCTGCGCCACCTCACCGAGCGGCTGCCCGCCATGGTCACCCCGCGCTGGGTGCGCAACCGGATCCAGCCCATCGCCGTGCGGGACGTGCTGCACTACCTGGCCGGCTGCGCCGCGCTGCCACCGCAGGTCAACCGCGCGTTCGACATCGGCGGCCCCGACGTGCTCACCTTCGGCGACATGATGCAGCGCTACGCCCGGGTGGCCGGGCTGCGCCGGCGGATCATCCTGCCGGTCCGGCCGCTCACCCCGTCGCTGTCGTCGTACTGGGTCGGGCTGATCACCCCGGTGCCCAACGCGATCGCCCGGCCGCTGGTGGAGAGCCTCGTCCACGAGGCCGTCGCGCACGAGCACGACATCGCGGCGTACGTGCCGGACCCGCCCGGCGGGCTGACCACCTTCGACCGGGCGGTGGAGCTGGCCCTGGTGAAGATCCGTGACGCGCAGGTGGAGACCCGCTGGTCCACCGCGAGCGGCCCGGACGCCCCGGCCGAGCCGCTGCCCAGCGACCCGAAGTGGTCCGGCGGCACGGCCTACACGGACGTGCGGGAGCGGGCCGTGCACGCCCCGGCGGGCGCGCTGTGGCGGGTGATCGAGGGCGTCGGCGGCGAGAACGGCTGGTACTCGTTCCCCCTGGCCTGGGCGGTGCGCGGCTGGCTGGACCGGCTGGCCGGCGGGGTGGGCCTGCGCCGGGGCCGGCGCGACCCGCACCGCCTGCGGGTCGGCGAGGCGCTGGACTTCTGGCGGGTCGAGGAAATCGTGCCGGGCGAGCTGCTGCGGCTGCGCGCCGAGATGCGGCTGCCCGGCCGGGCCTGGCTGGAGATGCGCGCCGAGCCGACCGGGGACGACACCAGCCGGTACGTCCAGCGCGCGGTCTTCCTGCCGAGGGGCCTGTCCGGGCACGTTTACTGGGGCGCGGTGTTCCCGTTCCACGCGATCGTCTTCGGCGGCATGGCGAGGAACATCGCCCGAGGCGCGGAAACCACCCCGCACACTTCCCCCCAACCCTCCCCATCCCGCCCCACCCCGGGCCGATAACCACCCGGGCCGGCAACCACCCGAGCCGGCAACCACCCGAGCCGGCAACCACCCGAGCCGGCAACCACCCGAGCCGGCAACCACCCGGGCCGGCAACCACCCGGGCCGGCAACCACCCGAGCCGGCGACCATCCGGGCCGGCGACCATCCGGGCCGGTGATCAAGAGGTTTGCGTCAGGCCGGAGATCAACTCTGACGTTTTCTTCTTGATCACCGAGCCGGGGCGGGGCGGGGCGGGTGGGGTGGGCGGCGGCGGGCTGGGCGGCCGTTCCAGGGGGCGCGGCTGCCGGTCAGTTGCCGGCGCGGGGGGCCGTGGCGTGCCGGGCCACCGACTCGCTGGGCGGGACGAAGTCACGCACCGGCTGGCCCTGGAGGGACTCGTAGAGGGTGCGGCCCACCAGGTCGACCAGTTGGGCCTGGACCGCCCGGCCGACCGCGTCACGGGGGTCGTCCGGGTTGGCGGCGATCGAGGCGACGACGAGCTGCGGGGTGAACGCGACGACGGTCTCCGTGCCGTTCCCGTCCGAGCTGCCGGTCTTGCCGGCCACCGGCCGGCCCAGCCGGCCGCGCAGGTCCTGGGCGGTGCCGCCGGCGCAGCCGCCGTACATCGACTGGTCGCCGACCGGGCACCGGGCCGCGTCGGCCGCGCCCCGGGCCACGTCCGTGTCGAGCACCTGCCGGCAGTCCGGGCGTCCGGCGGCGACCTCCCGCCCGGCGGCGTCGAGGATCCGCACCACCGGCGTGGGCGCGCACCACATTCCCTCGGCGGCCACCGCCGCGTACGCCCCGGCGAGGTCGAGCGGGGTGGTGGCGGCCACGCCCAGCGTGAACGGGCCCCAGTCCCGCGCGCCATAGCGGGCTATCTTGGCGTCGGACTCGGCGCGCAGCCGGATGCCGAGCCGTTCGGCCATCTCCACGACCCGGTCCGCGCCGACGCGCTCGGTCAGCCAGGCGAAGTAGGTGTTCACCGACCGGCCGAACGCGTCCCACATGGTCCGGCGGCCGTCCATCCCGATCGGATCGGCGTTGACCGGGCACCAGCGGCCCTGGCAGTCAGCGGTGCCGCCGGTCACCGGGAAGCGGGTGACGATGCGGGACGGTGCGTCGAACAGGGTGTCCAGGGGCAGGCCCGCCTCCAGCGCGGCGAGCACCGCGAAGATCTTGAACGTCGACCCGGCCTGGTACCCGTTGATGGCGCCGCCCCCGGCGACGAGCTGGTTGACGGTGTTCGGGCGGTTGCGCAGGCCCTGCGGATTCTCCTCGACGCTGTAGTTGCGGTTCACCGCGAGGGCCAGCACCCGGCCGGTGCCGGGCTGCACCACGGCGGTCGGCGCGACGCGGGGGGCGTCGACGGCGTAGACGTCGCGTACCTGCTCGGTGGCGGTCCGCTGCACCGCCGGGTCGAGCGAGGTGACGATCCGGAAGCCGCCCCGGCGCAGGGTGCGCTGCCGCTCGTCGGCGGTGGCGCCGAACGCCGGCTGCTCGCTCCACCAGCGGGTGAACCAGTCGCAGAAGAAGCCCCAGTCGTTGTGTTCCCGCGGTACGGCCGTGCAGTCGTTCGGCGTCGCGCTGGGCTTCAGCTTGAGCGGCTCGGCCTTCGCCGCCTCGGCCGCCTCGGGCGCGACCTGGCCGGTCTCGACCATCCGGTCCAGCACGTACGCCCGGCGGGCCAGCGCCGCGTCGGCGTCGCCGTTGATCGGGTCGTCGGTGTCCGGCGAGCGGACCAGCCCGGCCAGCAGGGCCGACTCGGCGAGGGTGAGCTCCGCCGGCGACTTCGAGAAGTAGCGCTTGCTGGCGGCGCCCACCCCGTACGCGCCGGCGCCGAAGTAGGCGATGTTGAGGTAGCCGGCGAGGATCTGGTCCTTGCTCAGCTCGCGCTCCACCGCCAGGGCGTACCGCATTTCCTTGATCTTGCGGGTGAGGGTGATCTCGGTGGCCTTGGCCCGCTGCTCCTCGGTGAGGCCGGGGTCGCCGGCGAGCACGTTGCGCACGTACTGCATGGTCAGGGTCGACGCGCCCTGCCGGGGCGCGCCGTCGCGCCGGTTGGCGGTGAACGCCCGGACGACGCCGCGCGGGTCCACGCCCTTGTGCTCGTAGAAGCGGACGTCCTCGGCGGCGACGACGGCCTGGCGCATCGCCGGCGCCACCTGGGCCAGCGGCACGTCGACCCGGTCCTCGGTGTAGAAGGACGTGATCAGGGTGCGGCCGTCGTTGGCGTAGAGGGTGGACCGTTGCGCCGTGGGCGGCGTGAGCAGCGACGCCGGCAGCTCCGACCACGGCTCGGTGATCCCCCGGACGCCGATCCCGAAGACCAGGGCGGCCGGCAGCGCCGCCACGGCGAGCGCCAGCCCGGCGAGCACGCCGGCGAGCACGATGGTCATGAGCTTGTGGAGACGACGGGCCCGGATCATCAGCTCTCCCCGCAGGAGCCGGTCAGGTGCGGACCCGTTCAGAATGACCCGGACGGCGGCGAACCCCGCCGCTTTTCCCCAAAGGGGGACGAATTTCGCGAGAAAGGCACGCGACGCGCCGCCCCCCGCCCCCGCCGCGCCAGCGGGAGGAACCGACTCAGGGCAGCAGCGCGGCGGCCAGCGGGTGGACGGTCTCCTCGATCTCGTCGGCGACCCGGCTGAAGCACTGGTCGCCGCGCCCCCACGGGTCGTCGAGGTCGTCGGTGTGCAGCGGGGCCGCGCCCTCCCGGGCGGCATGCACGGCGGCGACCAGGGCCACTCCCCGGGCGTACACGGCGTCGCCGGTGGTGTCGGCCGGGGGCAGCCCGGCGGCGTCCACGGCCGCCAGCAGCCGGCCGAACTCGCCGAGCACGAACGTGCGGGACGCGGCGTCGGGGCGCAACGCCACCACGTACTCCTGCTGGTCGGCGGTGGCGGTGAGCACCAGGTCGGCCGCGTCGATGAGGTCGGAACGCAGCTTGCGGGCGGCGAAGCCGGCCACGTCGCCGCCCCGGGCGGTCACCTGGCGGGCCGCCGGTGGGTTCATCTCCTCCCCCGCGTGCCAGCCCCCGGTGCCGGCGCTGTGGCTGTGCAGCAGCGCGTCCGCGCCGCCCGGGTCGACGCCGCGCCGCGCCAGCCGCTCGCGGACGGCCAGCGCCAGCAGCCGCTCCGCCATCGGCGAGCGGCAGATGTTTCCCATGCAGACGTGCAGGACGGTGAACGGCGGCACTCAGCCCACCCGGCTCTCGACGAGGTCCGGCACGACGTCGCGCAGTTGCTCCACCGGGATCGCCCCGGCGCGCACCAGCGTCGGGGCCTCGCCGGTGAGGTCGACGATGGTGCTCGGCACCGGGTCGGGGCACTCGCCCGCCTCCAGGTAGGCCCGCACCGTGTAGCCGAGCTGCTCCCGGGCCGCCTCGGCGGTCACCGCCGCCGGCTGGCCCACCTTGTTGGCCGACGCCACCGCCATCGGGCCGGTCTCCCGCAGCACCTCCAGGGCGACCGGGTGCAGCGGCATCCGCACCGCGACCGTGCCGCTGCCGGTCTCGTCGCCGAGATCCCACGACAGGCTCGGCGAGTGCTCCACGATGATCGTGAGCGCGCCCGGCCAGAACGCCTCGACCAGGTCGCGGGCCGACCGGGGCAGTGTGAAGACCAGGCCGTCGAGGGTGTGCCGGGAACCGATCAGCACCGGGGGGGCCTGCCGGGTGCCACCCTTGGCGTCCGAGAGCGCCTTCACCGCGTACGGGGTGAAGGCGTCCGCGCCGATCCCGTAGACCGTGTCCGTCGGCAGGACGACCAGCTCGCCGTTCTTGACGGCCTCGATGGCAGCGGCGATGCCGCGGTCCCGGTCGGCGAGCGACCGACAGTCGTAGAGCATCACGAGAAGTCAGTCTGCCACGCCCCGGCCCGGTGGGCGTCCTCGGCGTGATCGGGTCCCACAGGTCCGGATGCGGGCCGCCTCCGGCGAGGCGCGGCGGCCGGCCGGTCAGCGGCGGGCGGTCACCGGCGGCGGGCGGTGGCGAACCGGGGCCGCCCGGTCAGGTCCCGGTGCTCCTCGACCGCCTCGTACCGGCCGTCGGCGGCCAGCAGCGCGGGCACCGCCGCGCCGTGCGTGTCGTCGTGCTCGACGCCGAGCACCCCGCCGGGGCGGAGCAGCCGCGCGGCCCGCGCGAGCACCGGCCGGATCACGTCCAGCCCGTCCGCCCCGCCGAAGACCGCCTCGTCCGGGTCGTGCGCCGCCACCTCCGGGGGCACCTCGACGGCCCTCGGCACGTACGGCGGGTTGCACAGCAGCACGTCGACCCGCCCTTCCAGACCCCCCAGCAGGCCCGGGTCGGTGACGTCGGCGGCGACCATCTCCACCGGCCGGTCCCCGGCGGCCGCCCGGTCGGCGGCGTTGCGCCGCAGCCACGCCAGCGCCGCCGGGGAGCGCTCGACGGCCACCACCCGGGCGGCGGGCGTCTCCTGGGCGACGGCGAGGGCGATGGCCCCCGAGCCGCTGCACAGGTCGACGACCAGCGGCCCGCCGGCGGTCGTGGGCCGGCCCGCCGACGCGGGGCCGGTGGCCGGCCCGCCGCCCGGGGCCGGCGACCCGCCGTGGGCCGCCGGCCCGCAGCCGGCCCGCAGCCGGGCCTGGTCGACGCCCCAGCCGGCGAGCAGCTCCGTCTCCGGGCGGGGCACGAAGACGCCGGGGCCGACCGCCAGCTCCAGGTGCCGGAAGGCGGCCGAGCCGGTCAGGTGCTGCAACGGCTCCCGGGTGGCCCGCCGGGCGACCAGGGCGTCGTACCGGTCGAGCTGGTCGGGGGCGAGGCCGTCGGCCAGCGCCAGTCGACCCCGGGGCACGCCCAGCACGTGCGCGGCGAGCAGCTCGGCCTCGGCGCGGGGGGCGTCGATCCCCGCCGCGGCGAGGACGCGGGCGGCGCGGGCCACCGCCACCGTGGGCCTGAGGCGTTCTGACCCTTCGGACGGGTGTTGCGGACGGGAGGTCACGACATAATCATGAAGCGTCGCGGGCCCGCGCCACGAGTTGGTGCCTCCGTGTGCACACACCGACAGGGAGGTCGCGGGTGGGGTGGCTCAACCGGGTCAACGACCAGGTTGACGTCCTGACGCGGGCGCGCGCCCTGCAGGAGGTGAGTCGCTCCGCCGAGTCGTGTCTCCTCCTCGATGGCGTGATCCGCAGCACGGACGACCAGTACGCCCGGGCCGACGCGCTCGTGCAGCGCCTCTCCGCGTTGATCAATCTCGGGCGCACCGCCGAATACACCCGGGCCATCGAGGAGGCGTCCGCCGCCGTACGGGACCTCGCCGAGCCCTACCTGCACGGGCACCTCAACGCGCTGGCCGCGCTCGCCGCCCACCACCAGGGGGCGCTCGACCGCTGCGTCACCCACCTGGTGAAGGCGGCCCGGGCGCTGGGCGCGGTCGAGGACCCGGACCGGGACACCGCCTGGGGCTGGCACGACCTGGCGATGGCCTACTCCTACCTCAGCTTCCACGGGTACGCGCTCGGCGCGATCGAGCGCGCCCGCCAGCTCGGGCTGGCCGCCGGCATCCCCGAGGAGACGTTCGCCGCGCCCGGCATCCGGCTGCGCAACGCCGTCGCCCTCGACCACAACGGCGACAGCGACGGCTGCCTGCGGGTGCTGCGGGACGTGGCCGCCGACCTGGGCCGGTTCCTGCGCGGCGGGCGCGCCGAGGAGCTGCGCCCAAGCAGCCTGGCCGCGTACGGCTACGCCGCCGCCCGCCGGGCCGCCCTGGGCGACCGGGTGGAGACCGCCGCCGACGCCGACCCGAACCGGCTGCTCGGCCACGGCGCGGACAGCGCCCGCGCCCGGGACATGCGTCAGCTCGGCCAGGTCTGCCTGGCCATCGCGGCCGGCAACCCGATCGAGGCGATCACCCGGCTCGACACCGCCCGGGTCTCCAACGAGACCCTCGGCGCGGCCGAGCCGGCGCGGCTGCGCAGCATCGCGTACGCCCGGGCCGGCGACCACGCGGCGGCCCACCGGGCCGACCGGCACGCGTTCCGCCTCGCCGCGCAGCGCAACGACCGGCTGCGGGACGTCTACATCGACGGCATCGCCGCCCGGATCGACCACGAGGAGATGCGGCGGGAGGCGGCCCGGTTCGAGGGCGAGGCGCTCACCGACCCGCTGACCGGCCTGCCCAACCGCCGCCGGCTGGAGCGCTACATCGCGGCCGTCGTGGCCGGCGGGGAGCGGGTGGTGATCGGGGTGTGCGACCTCGACGGCTTCAAGGCGGTCAACACCCGCCACGGCCACCACTCCGGCGACCTGGTCCTCCAGCGCATCGCCGGGGTGATCAACCGGGTCATGCGCCGGGGCGACTTCGTGGCCCGCTACGGCGGCGACGAGTTCGTGGTGGTGCTCTCCGGCGCGGGCATGGCCGAGGCGGCCGACGTGGCCCGCCGGATCGAGGCGGCGGTGCGCACGGAGGACTGGGAGGCGCTGGTGCCCGGCACCCCGGTCGGGGTGACCATCGGCTTCGCCGAGGTCGAGGCCAACGGCCCGGGCCTGCGCGGCGCGATCGGCGCGGCGTTCGAGACCGCCGACCGCGAGATGCTCGCCGCGAAGAACCGCCTCCGCGCCGGCTGAGCCCCTGCCCGGGGCCCTATCACCGCCGGCGCGGCACCGGGGCCGCTCCCACCGGCGGCGCGGCACCGGGGCCGCGCAGCGGCGGCCTGGCCCCGCCGGCCGCGCCTCAGCGGCGGGTCAGCTCCGGGTCGCCGGCCAGCCGCGCCGCGCGGTCCGCGTCGGCCAGGGCGTCCAGCACGCCGTCCAGCTCACCGGCGAGGGCCAGGTCGAGGTTGTACGCCGTGTAGCCGATCCGGTGGTCGGTGATGCGGTTCTGCGGAAAGTTGTACGTGCGGATGCGCTCCGAGCGGTCCACGGTGCGCACCTGGGCCTTGCGCGCGTCCGAGGCGGCGGCGTCGGCCTGCTCCTGGGCGGCGGCCAGCAGCCGCGCCCGCAGGATGCGCATCGCCTGCTCCCGGTTCTGCAACTGCGACTTCTCGTTCTGGCAGGAGACGACGATCCCGGTCGGCACGTGGGTGATCCGCACGGCCGAGTCGGTGGTGTTCACCGACTGCCCGCCCGGACCCGACGAGCGGAACACGTCGATCCGCAGGTCGTTGGGGTCGACGGTGACGTCGACGTCCTCGGCCTCGGGCAGCACCAGCACCCCGGCGGCGCTGGTGTGGATGCGCCCCTGCGACTCGGTGACCGGTACGCGCTGCACCCGGTGCACCCCGCCCTCCCACTTGAGCCGCGACCACACGCCGTTGCCGCCCTCCGGGACGCCCTTGGTCTTGATCGCCAGCGAGACGTCCTTGACCCCGCCCAGGTCGGAGTCCTGCGCGTCGATGACCTCGGTGAGCCAGCCGCGGCGCTCGGCGTACCGGGTGTACATCCGCAGCAGGTCCCCGGCGAACAGGGCGGACTCCTCGCCGCCCTCGCCGGCCTTGATCTCGACGATCACGTCCTTGGCGTCGTGCGGGTCGCGCGGGATCAGCAGCTCGGCGAGGCGCTCCTCCAGGGCGGGCAGCCCGGCCGCGATCGACTCCGCCTCGCCGGCGAAGGACGGGTCCTCGGCGGCCAGCTCCCGGGCCGCCGCCAGGTCCGCGCGGGCCTGCTCCAGCTCGCCGGCCGCCTTGTGCAGGGGCGACAGCTCGGCATAGCGGCGGCCGACCCGGCGGGCGACGCTCTGGTCGGCGTGGATCGCCGGGTCCGCGAGGCGCTTCTCCAGCTCGGCGTACTCGTCGAGGAGGGCCGCCAGCCGCTCGCTGCTCATGCTCGGGTGCTCCTTCGACGACGACTACCGGCCGGCGACATCCGGACGGGAGAGGGCAATACGGACAGCGCCCGCGCCCGGCGGGAAGCCGGACGCGGGCGCCGAACGGAGAGCTACTTGGCCTTCTTGGCCTGAACCTTGGCGTACTTCTGCTGGAACTTGGCGACCCGGCCGGCCGTGTCGAGAACGCGCTGCTTACCGGTGTAGAACGGGTGGCAGGCGCTGCAGGTCTCGACGTGGATGGAACCGCCCTTGGCGGTGCTGCGGGTCGTGAAGGTGCTGCCGCAGGAGCAGGTGACCTCGGTGGTCGTGTACTCCGGGTGGATGTTGGGCTTCATGTCGCCTCGGTCCTCTCGCTTGGTGGTCGCCGGGTCGCCCGGGCGGCCCCGACGAGGGTGCGCGTCGGGATCGGGCGTGAACCGGAACCGGTGGCCGATTGACCAGTGTGCCATGGGCGTGAGCCGACCCTTCGGGCGGGCCGCACAGCAGGTCCGGCTTCGTCAACGTGCCGGTCCCCTCCCGCATTCCCCGGATGCAAGGAAGGGCACCTTGTTAACGCATCCGGTAGAGAAGGGTTCCCTTCTCACCCCGGGTCACGGGGCGCACCGCGCCCGCAGGGGGGCGCACCGCGCACGCGGCACCGCGCGGAAGGGCACGGCCGTGGCCGGCCGTGCCCTTCCGCGCGTACTGCCTACCGGATCACTCGCCCGGTGTGGACTTCGCGATCTGCATCAGGAACTCGATGTTGGTGCGGGACTGCTTGAGCCGGTCCAGCAGGAGGTCCAGCGCCGCCTGCGAGTCCAGCGAGTGCAGCACCTTGCGGAGCTTGTGGATGATGGCCAGCTCCTCCGGCGCGAGCAGGATCTCCTCCTTGCGCGTGCCGGACGCGCTGACGTCCACGGCCGGGAAGGTGCGCTTGTCGGCGATCTTCCGGTCGAGCTTCAGCTCCGCGTTGCCGGTGCCCTTGAACTCCTCGAAGATGACCGTGTCCGCCATGGAACCGGTCTCCACCAGCGCGGTGGCGAGGATGGTCAGCGAGCCGCCGTTCTCGATGTTGCGGGCCGCGCCCAGGAAACGCTTCGGCGGGTAGAGCGCGGTGGAGTCGATACCACCCGACATGATCCGGCCGGAGGCCGGCGCCGCCAGGTTGTACGACCGGCCGAGCCGGGTCACCGAGTCGAGCAGCACGACCACGTCGTGCCCCAGCTCGACCAGCCGCTTCGCCCGCTCGATCGCCAGCTCCGCCACCGTGGTGTGGTCCTGCGGCGGCCGGTCGAACGTGGCCGCGATGACCTCGCCCTTCACCGACCGCTGCATGTCGGTGACCTCTTCGGGCCGCTCGTCCACCAGCACCACCATCAGGTGGCACTCCGGGTTGTTGTGCGTGATGGCGTTCGCGATCGCCTGGAGCACCATCGTCTTGCCCGCCTTCGGAGGCGAGACGATCAGCGCCCGCTGGCCCTTGCCGATCGGCATGACCAGGTCGATCACCCGCGTCGTCAGGATGTGCGGCTCGGTCTCCAGCCGCAGCCGCTCCTGCGGGTAGAGCGGGGTGAGCTTGTAGAACTCCGGCCGCCGCCGGGCCTCCTCGGGCTCCATCCCGTTGATCGTGTCGAGCCGCACCAGCGGGTTGTACTTGTCCCGCCGCTGCTCGCCGTCCCGGGCCGCCCGCACCGCGCCGGTGATCGCGTCGCCCCGGCGCAGGCCGTACTTCTTGATCTGGGACATCGAGACGTAGACGTCGTTGGGGCCGGCCAGGTAGCCGGTGGTCCGGACGAAGGCGTAGTTGTCGAGCACGTCGATGATGCCGGCGACCGGGACGAGCACGTCGTCCTCGCTCACCTGCGGCTCGCGACCGCCGCCGCCACCGGCGGCGCCGTCGCCCTCACCGCGCTCGCCACGGCCCCGACGGCGGTCGCGGAAGCGGCTGCGCCGGCCCCGCCGGCCGCCGCCCTCGTCGTCGTCGTCGCCGTTGTCCCGCTCCGCGCGCTGGCCCCGGTCGCTGCGGTCGTTGCGGTCGCCGCGGTCGGCCCGCTCGTTGCGGTCGCCCCGCTCGCGCTCGGCCCGCTCGCCACGGTCGTTGCGGTCACGCTCGCCCCGCTCGGCCCGCTCGGCACGGTCGCCCCGCTCGTTGCGGTCACCGCCGCGGTCGGCCCGCTCGCCCCGGTCGGTGCGCTCGGCCCGCTCGTTGCGGTCGGTGCGCTCGTTGCGGTCGGTGCGCTCGGCCCGGTCACCGCGCTCGGCACGGTCGGCCCGGTCACCGCGCTCGGCACGGTCGGCCCGGTCACCGCGCTCGGCACGGTCGGCCTGGTCCCGGCCGCCCCGCTCCCGACGCCCCTCGACCCGCTCGGCGGGCTCGGCGGCGGGAACGGTGGCAGTGGCGGCCGGCGGCTCCTCGGCCCGGGTCTCCGCCGGCCGGGTCTCCGCCTCGGCGGGCCGGGACTCGGCCGCCGCGACGGCCCGGCTGCGCCGGGTCCGGGTCCGGCCCTCGGCCGGGGCGGCGGCCGGCTCGGCCGGGGCCCGGTTCTGGTCGGCGCCCGACGGGGCCTGGGTGACCTCGGCGCGCACCTCCTCGCGGGCAGGAGCGGCGGCGGCCGCCGCGGCCTCGGCCCGTGGACGAGGGGTCCCGGCGGCGGCGCCGCCCTGCCGCTCGGAGATCGCGCTGATCAGCTCGCCCTTGCGCATGCGAGCCGTACCGGAGATGCCGAGCGACGCGGCCAGGCTCTGCAGCTCCGGCAGCAGCATCGCCGACAGGCCGGTGCCGCTACGCCGACGACGGGTGGGGGCAGCGGCGGTGGCATCGCCAGCGACGTTGGAAACATCCGACGTCACGTCGGTGGTGTCGCTCAATGGATTCCTTCCCTCGATAGGCCGGGACTGCCCGGAGTCGACAAGCAGGTGGCCGGGCGGCCTCGGTGCACCCGCCTCGCATGACGCGTCGCGGGAGACTGTGACACAGCAGCCGGCCGGTTTCCCCGACTCACCAACCTCGGTGAGCAGGTCTCGCCGTCTGCGGCGACCTGCGGAAACTGCGGTGCGGCGTGGGCCTTGGGCAGGGGTGACGGGCTGACCGCCGACAGCTTCGGGGGTGCGCCGACCCGCAGGAGGATCGCATGCTTCGCGGCTGTGCTAGGCCTAGAGCGTAATCAACTCTTCCGACCTGCGGCAACAGGGTCCCGCTCGGCGTGTTCAAGTGTACCCCGCGTGACACGCGCTCCGCGGCTGTCTATACCCAACGACCAGACCTGCCAACCGGCCCCGGGCGCGAAATGTTCCGCAGGCTCGGTGAGCGCCAGCACGGTGGGCCCGGCCCCACTGATCACGGCGGCCACACCGGCCGCACGCAGCGCTTTCACCAGGGCCGACGAGTCCGGCATGCCGGCGGCGCGGTAGTCCTGGTGCAGCCGGTCGACCGTGGCGGGCAGCAGCAGCGCCGGCTCGGCGGTCAGGGCGTGCGCCAGCAGCGCCGCCCGGCCGGCGTTGAGCGCGGCGTCGGCGTGCGGGACGGTCGCCGGCAACGCGGCGCGGGCCACGGCGGTCAGCCCGCGCTCGGCGGGCACGAAGACGATCGGGCGCACCCCGTCGGCCACGGGCAGCGAGACCGCGCGGGCGCCGGTCGGCTCCGTCCAGGCGATCGTGAAGCCGCCGAACAGGCAGGGCGCGACGTTGTCGGGGTGCCCCTCGATCTCGGCCGCCAGCCGCAGCGCGCCCGCGTCGTCCAGCCGGGTCGCGCCGTCGACGACCAGGGCCCGGGCCAGTTGCACGCCGGCCACGATGGCGGCCGACGAGGAGCCCAGCCCCCGGGCCTGCGGGATCCGGTTGACGCACTCCACCGCGAGACCCGGCGGCTGCGCGCCCAGCGCGTCGAAGGTGGCCCGCATGGCCTGGACCACCAGGTGCGTCTCGTCGTCGGGCAGCTCGCCCGCGCCCTGCCCGGACACCGCGACCCGGACGCCGTCGGGCACCACCTCGGCGGCCACGTCGTCGTGCAGGCCGAGCGCCAGCCCCAGCGCGTCGAACCCCGGCCCGAGGTTGGCGCTGGTGGCGGGGACCCGGACCTTCACCGGCCCGGCCACGAATGTCGTCGGCACGACGCTCATGCTAGGCCGCCGGACCGGCCCCGCGGCGTCCCGCCCGGCCCGTGGGACGTGACCCCCTTCGCTAGCCTGACGGCCGACGGGTCCGGGAGGGGGACGGCGTGGAATTCCTGGGGTACGCGGCCGTGCAGACGGCCACGCAACTGCCCACCGTGCTGGTGCTGGTGACCGGCCTGGCCCTGGCCGCCGTGAGCCGCCACCGCCTGCGGGGCCCCTCGCGGGCCCTGCTGCTGGCCGGCGTGGTGGTCCTGCTGGTCACCGCGCTGCTCAACATCGCCTGGCTGGTCGCCCTGCCCCACCTCTACTCCTCGGCGTGGTCGTCGCTGCCCGCCGGCACGGTGTCCCGCTACAGCGCGGCGGTCGGCGTGGTCCTCGCCCTGCTGCACCCCACCGGGCTGGGCCTGGTGATCGGCGGGGCGCTGACCGGACGCGCCCCTCACGCCCCCGCCGGCGTGGGCTCGGCGACCGGGTCGGTCAGCGACAGCCGCCGGGTGGCGACCCGCCAGCCGACCGCGTAGACCAGGGTGACCAAACCACAGCCGGCGAGCACCACGCGCTCGTCGACCAGGTCCACCACCCCGGCCACCACCAGCTGGCTCACCGAGATCGCCAGTGTGGCCAACATCATGTCGGTGGCGAAGACGCGCCCGCGCAGCCGGTCCGGCACCTCGCCCTGGAGGGCGAAGTTGGACATCACCCAGTTGCTCCCGCCCGCGAAGTGCGCCACGAACACCAGCGCCAGCACCAGCGGAAACCAGTTCGCCACCGACGTGCCCAGGTAGGCCAGGCCGTACAGCGACATCGACAGCGCGAGGCCGGGCAGCAGCCAGGCGCGGTTGGTCAGCACCCGCCGCATCAGGATCGGCCCGACCAGCGCGCCCGCGCCGCGTACCGCGAAGAGCAGGCCGACGCCGATCGCGCCCACCCCGTACACGCCGGCGAGCAGCGGGAAGACGGTCAGCACCCCGTTGCCCAGGCCGACCGCCGACTTCACCGTGACCAGGCCGAGCACCCGGGGCCGGTGCCCGATGTAGCCGAGGGCCTCCCGGATCGCCGCCCAGGTGCGCTGCGCGGGCACGGCCGCGTCGCGCGGGGCCTGCAGGGGGCGGCGGATCAGCCCGGCCAGGCCCGCCGCCAGCGTCAGGCCGCCGGCGGCCACCCAGAAGCAGGCGTACGGCCCGGCGGCGGCGCTGAGCACGCCGCCCAGCGACGCGCCGACGACGGTCATGGTGCCCCAGGCCGAGCCGGCGATGGCGTTGCCGGCGGCCAGGTCCTGCGGGTCGAGGACGTTGGGCAGGGCGGCCTGGGCGGCCGGCGAGTAGAACGCCTTCGCCACCGCCACCACGGCGATCGCCACCATCGCCAGCCAGGCGGTGCCCGCGCCCCGGACGCCGAGCAGCAGCAGCACGCCGAGCAGCGCGGCGACGTTGGCCGCCATCATGATCTTCTTGCGGTCGAACCTGTCGGCGATCGTCCCCGTGTACGGCAGCAGCAGCGCCACCACGCCGG
This sequence comes from Micromonospora sp. NPDC002575, assembly GCF_042889525.1. Taxonomy (NCBI): domain Bacteria; kingdom Bacillati; phylum Actinomycetota; class Actinomycetes; order Micromonosporales; family Micromonosporaceae; genus Micromonospora; species Micromonospora sp. NPDC002575. The sequence goes on from NZ_JBIARA010000012.1 coordinate 237,157, forward strand.
TGTCGAGGGCGAGCACGAGGGCCCCCCACACCCCGCTGCCGGTCAGCTTCGGCAGCAGGACGAGCAGCGGCACCATGACGAACCAGTCCGCGCCGAAGACCACCAGCTCGGCGAGGAAGAGGTTGCGGAAGCTGCGGTTGCGGACCAGGACCGAGAGGGTGGGAGACACGTACGGGAAGCCTACCCGCCGGGCTGCGGCGCGCCCGCCAGCCGCAGCAGCTCGGAGACGGTGACGAAGGTGAATCCGCGGCCTCGCAGCCCGGTGATCATGTCGGGCAGGCCGCGCAGGGCGACCAGCCGGCGGGCGTCCCCGACGTCGTGGGCGAGCAGGATCGTGCCCGGCCGCACCCCGGCCACGACCCGCCGGGCGTGCCCGGCCGGATCGTCCGGGAAGCGCGCCTCGGCCATCTGGAACGACCAGAGCACGAGCCGGTAGTCCAGCCGGGCGGCGGCGTGCAGGACCGCCCCGCCGAGGTGCCCGTACGGGGGACGCAGCAGCCGGGGGGCGACCCCGACGGCCTCGCTGATCGCGTCGTGCGCCCGGCTCAGGTCGTCGTGGACCTCGGCGGCGTCGTGCCGGGCCAGGTCGTGGTGCGCCCAGCTGTGGTTGCCCACCTCGTGCCGGCCGAGCCGGCCGCGCAGCAGGTCCGCGTGCTGCCGGACGCGCTGCCCGACCAGGAAGAACGTGGCCGGCACGGCGTGCCGCTCCAGGGTGTCGAGCACCATCGGGGTCCACTGTGGCCGGGGGCCGTCGTCGAAGGTGAGCGCCACCAGCCGCTGGCCGGTGCGGACTCCCCAGACGACCGACACCTCACCGCCGCCGACCTGCTGGAGGTCGCCGCCGACGGTGGCGCTGGCCGGGCCGCCGGCCAGGGGCAGCCGCCGGTCGGCGATCCAGGTGGTCTGGACCGTGGCGCCGGCCCCGACGAGCGCTCCCCCGGCGAGCAGCCCGGCGCGGCGCAGCACGGTCCGCCGCCCCCACCGGCCAGCGCCGTCCGCCATGGCCCGCTCCCGCGCAACAGCAGGCCACCCGGAGCGGCCCGATACCGTCAGTATGCGACCTCTGACTCACCGTACCCGGTCGGATGCCCGACGCGGCCGGACGCGCGAACGCCCCCGCCGGAGTGGGACCCGGCGGGGGCGTTCGCGGTCGCGGCGGCTACTCGGCCGGCGGCGGCAGCGGCGACTGCCGGCTCTTCGGCAGGCGCAGCACCTCGAACTGGTCGGTGCCGTCCACCAGGGCCGCCGACGGCGCGGGCCGGGCGGCAGCGGCCGGCGCGGCGGCGGGCACGGGCTCGCCGGCCGGCGTCGGGCCGTCGCCGGTGGGCTCCGCCGGCGGTACGCCCCGGCGGCGCTGGCGGCGGGCCCGCAGCGACTCCTTGGTGTTCTCCACCATCGTGTACAGGGTCGGGACCAGGATCAGGGTGAGCAGGGTGGAGCTGAGCAGGCCACCGATCACCACGATCGCCAGCGGCTTGCTGATGAAGCCGCCCTCGCCGGTCAGGCCGAACGCCATCGGCAGCAGCGCGAAGATCGTCGCGACGGCCGTCATCAGGATCGGACGCAGCCGACGCCGGCCGCCCTCGACCACCGCCTCGCCGACGCCCATGCCCTGCGCCCGGTACTGGTTGATCAGATCCAGCAGCACGATCGCGTTGGTGACCACGATGCCGACCAGCATCAGCACGCCGATCAGCGCCGGCACGCCCAGCGCGGTGCCCGTGGCCAGCAGCAGCCCGATCGCGCCGGTCGCCGCGAACGGCACGGAGATCAGCAGGATCAGCGCCTGGGTCAGGCTGCGGAACGTCGCCACCATGATCAGGAACACGATCGCGATGGCCGCGAGCACGGCCAGCCCCAGGTCGGCGAACGCGTCCGCCTGGTCGGCGCTGACGCCGCCGATGCTCATGGTCGCGCCGGGGACCTCGATGGCGTCCAGCTTCTTGCGCAGCTCCTCGGTGGTCGCGCCGAGGTTGGCGCCGGTCGCCGTGCCGGTGACCGTGACGCTGCGCTCCCCGTCGATGCGGGTCACCTGCTGCGGCCCCTCGGCCTGGGTAATGTCGGCGATGTCGTCCAGCTTGACCGGGCCGACGCGCAGCCCTCGCAGCTCCTCCACCGTCAGCGGCGGCTGCGCGCCCGAGCGCAGCACCACGTCCTGCTGGCCGCCCTCGACGGTGACCTGCCCCAACGGGGTGCCCCGGTAGACCTGGGCGACGAGCTGCCCGACGGCCGCCTCGGTGAGCCCCGCCCTCGCCGCGGCCAGCCGGTCCACGGTCACGTCCACCCGCGGCACCCGCTCGGCCAGGCTGGTCGAGACGTCCTCGACGTCGGCCGTGCCGGCCATGGCGGCCCGCGCCTGCTCGGCCGCCCGGACCAGCACCTCGGTGTCGGCCGCCTGGACGACGACCTCGATCTGGTTGGTCGACCCGCCGGCCTCGGCCCCGCCGAAGCTCAGCTCGCCGACGGAGGCGCCGAGGGAGTCGAACTCGCGGCGCAGCACCCGCTTCACCTCGGCGACATCGGTCTCGCCGTCGAGCGTCACGGAGAAGGTGGCGGCGTTGTTGCCGCCGCCGCCCCCCCACGGCTGGTCGCTGCCCCCGGCGCTGACCTGGTACGTCTCGACGCCCTCGGCCCGGTCGAGCACCGACTCGACCTGGCGGGCCGCCTGGTCGGTGGCGGCCAGCCCGCTGCCGGCCGGGAGCTGCTGGGTGATGGTCAGGGTGTCCTGGCCGGAGTCGTCCAGGAAGTTGGTCTTCAGCGCGCCGGAGAGGACGAACGTGCCGAGCAGCACCACCAGCCCCAGCCCGACCGTGATCCAACGGGTCCTCCGGGTGCGGGTGGCAAACCCGATCACCGGAAGGTAGCCCCGCTGCAAGGGGCTGCGCAGCTCCTTCTCCTCGGCGGCCAGGCGCGCGGCCTCGTCGTCCGCCCCGCCCTGCTTCGGCTTGAGGAACCAGTAGGCCAGCACCGGAATCACCGTGAGCGAGACCAGCAGCGAGGCGAGCAGGGCCACCGTCACGGTGATCGCGAACGGCGCGAAGAGCTGCCCGACGAAGCCGCCGACCAGCGCGATCGGGGCGAACACGGCGACCGTGGTCAGCGTCGACGCGGTCACCGCGCCGGCCACCTCGCGGACCGCCGCGAGGATCGCCTGCCGCTTCGGCTCGCCGTACTCCAGGTGGCGTTTGATGTTCTCCAGCACGACGATCGAGTCGTCGACCACCCGGCCGACCGCGATGGTCAACGCGCCGAGGGTGAGCAGGTTGAGCGAGTAGTCGCCGATCCAGAGCGCGATGAGCGCCACCAGCACCGACAACGGGATCGACACGGCGGTGACCACGGTGGAGCGCACCGACAGCAGGAAGACCAGGATGACCACGACCGCCATGACCAGGCCCAGCAGGCCCTCGGTGGTGAGGCTCTCGATGGACTTCTCCACGAACGGGGCCTGGTCGAACACGACGGTCAGCTCCGCGCCGGAGGCCGAACGCAGGTCGGCGAGGCGGTCGCGGATCTCGTGGGAGATCTCGACGGCGTTGCCGTCCGGCGCGGCGGTGACGGCGATGCCGAGGCTGTCCCGGCCGTTGGTGCGGGTGAACGAGGTGGGCGGGGCGAGCTGCTGCTCCACGGCCGCCACGTCGCCGAGCTTCACCGGGGCCGCCTTGGGCGCGGTCGGGGTGAGCACGATGCCCTTGAGGTCGTCGACGGAGCGGATCGGCGTACCCACCTGGACGGTGAGGGCCCGCGATCCGTCGCTGACCGCGCCGGCCGGCACGGCGACGCCGTTGGTCTTCAGGGCCGTGCCGATGGCGGTCGGCGCGAGCTTCGCGGCGGCCAGCTTCGCCGGGTCCGGGGTGACCGTGACGACCTGCTGCCGGGTGCCGGTCACGGCGACGGTGCGGACCCCGTCGATCGCCTCCAGCTCCGGCACGACGGTGTCACGCAGCCGGTCGGCCAGCGCCCGCTCGTCGCCGCCGCCCGACGCGGCGAGCACCACGGCCGGGAGGTCGTCGGTGGTGCCGGTGAGGACCTGCGGGTCGACGCCCTCGGGGAGCTGGCTGTCGATCCGGTTCAGCGCGGTCTCCATCTTGTTGACCACGTTGTCCAGGTCGGTGCCGAACGTGAACTCCACCTGGACGGTGGCCGAGCCCTCGCGGGAGGTGGAGGTGACCTTCTCCAGCCCGGGAATGCCCTGGATGCTGTTCTCGATCGGCTCGGTGACCTGCGACTCGACGATCTCGGGCGCGGCACCGGGGTAGACCGCCACGACGAACGCGCCCGGAAACTCCAGCGACGGCAGGAGTTGCTGCTTCAACGACGGCACGGCGAACAGGCCGAACAGCGTCGTGACCAGCGCGATGAGGGCGACCAGCCCTCGGTTGGCGAGGCTGAATCTGGCGAGCAGCGACATCGGCGTGGCTCACTCCTGGGAAGAAAAGGCGGGACAGCTCGGTAACGAAGAGTGTGCCCGATGCAATCATCCCGTCCGGGCCAGGGGTCGCGTCGCCCCGCCCCGGCGGCGTGTCGCGCCCGCCGGCGGGGGCGGGAGGTGGACCGCCGGGCCGGCGCGGGGTCAGGCCAGATCGAGGGAGCGCGCGGCGGCGAGGGCGTCGTTGCCGATGGTGATCGGGGCGGGGGCCGTGGAGATCGCCCACTCCGGGTCCTTCAGGCCGTGCCCGGTGACCGTGCAGACGACCGTCGAGCCGGCCGGCACCTTGCCGGCGGCGGCCTGCTGGAGCAGCCCGGCGACGCTGGCCGCGCTGCCCAGCTCGACGAACGCGCCGACCTCGCGGGCCAGCAGCCGGTAGGCGGCCAGGATCTCCCGGTCACTGACGGCGGCGATCAGGCCGCCGGAGGCGTCCCGGGCGTCGACGGCCTTCGTCCAGCTCGCCGGGTTGCCGATCCGGATGGCGGTGGCGATGGTCGACGGCTCGTGCACCACCTGGCCGGTGACGATCGGGGCGGCACCTGCGGCCTGGAAGCCGTACATCTTCGGCGCCTTCGTGGCGTTGCCGTCGCGCAGGTCCTCCGAGTAGCCCATCCAGTAGGCGGAGATGTTGCCGGCGTTGCCGACCGGCAGGCAGTGGATGTCGGGCGCGTCGCCGAGCGCCTCGACGATCTCGAACGCGGCCGTCTTCTGCCCGTGCAGGCGGTCGGGGTTGACCGAGTTGACCAGCGCGACCGGGTAGTCCTGGGCGAGCTTGGCGGCCAGCGCCAGGCAGTCGTCGAAGTTGCCGGTGACCTGGAGCAGCCGAGCCCCGTGCACCAGCGCCTGGGCCAGCTTGCCCAGCGCGATCTTGCCCTGCGGCACCAGCACGGCGCAGGTGATCCCGGCGCGGGCCGCGTACGCCGCGGCGGAGGCGCTGGTGTTGCCGGTCGAGGCGCAGATGATCGCCTTGTCGCCGTGCTCGACGGCCTTGGAGACCGCGACCGTCATGCCCCGGTCCTTGAACGAGCCGGTCGGGTTGGCCCCCTCGACCTTGAGGTAGACGTCACAGCCGAGCCGGGCGGAGAGCACCGGCGCGGGCAGCAGCGGGGTGTTCCCCTCGTGCAGGGTGACGACCGGGGTGGCGTCGGTGACCGGCAGCCGGTCCCGGTACGTCTCGATCAGACCCCGCCACATGTCGCTCTCCTCACCTCTACCGCCCCGCCGACAGACCGGGCACACCCAGCGTGGACCAGCCCTGCCGGCCGGCCCACGCCGCACCTGAGCGTAACCACCAGGCGAGACGCGAGCGCGCACGCAGCGGCGGGCGCGCCGCCCGGCGGGGCGAGCAGGGACGGCGGACCAGCCGCGTCAGGCCCCGCCCTCGACCCGCAGGACGCTCGCCACCGACCGCACGATGTCCAGCCCGCGCAGCTCCTCGACCGTGGCGGCGAGCGCGGCGTCCGGCGCGACGTGGGTGACGATGACCAGCTCGGCGTCGCCGGAGCCGGCCGGGCCGTCCGCCGAACCCTGCCGGACCGTGGCGATGGACACGTCGTGCCGGGCGAACACCCCGGCCACCGCCGCGAGCACGCCCGGACGGTCGGCCACGTCGAGGCTGATGTGGTAGCGGGTCAGCGCCTCCCCCATCGGCCGCACCGCGAGATCCGCGTACGCCGACTCGCTGGGCGCGCGTACCCCGGCGAGCCGGTTGCGGGCCACCGCCACCACGTCGCCGAGCACGGCGCTGGCGGTCGGCGCGCCGCCCGCGCCCCGGCCGTAGAACATGAGCTGCCCGGCCGCCTCGGCCTCGACGAACACCGCGTTGAACGCGTCGCCGACGCTGGCCAGCGGGTGGGTCAGGGGGATCATCGCCGGGTGCACCCGCACGCTGACCGTCTCCCGGCCGGCGGCGTCGCGGCCCCGGGCGGCGATGCAGAGCAGCTTGATCGTGCACCCCATCGCCTTGGCGCTGGCGACGTCGGCGGCGGTGACCTCGGTGATCCCCTCGCGGTGCACGTCGGCGGCGGTGACCCGGGTGTGGAACGCCAGCGAGGCGAGGATCGCCGCCTTGGCCGCCGCGTCGAAGCCCTCCACGTCGGCCGTCGGGTCGGCCTCCGCGTAGCCCAGCTCGGTGGCCTCCTCCAGGGCCTCCGCGAAGCCGGCGCCGGTGGCGTCCATGGCGGAGAGGATGAAGTTGGTGGTGCCGTTGACGATGCCGGTGACCCGGTTGACCCGGTCGCCGTGCAGCGAGTCGCGCAGCGGGCGCAGCAGCGGGATGGCCCCGGCGACCGACGCCTCGTAGTAGAGGTCGGCGCCGCCCTCGGCCGCCGCGTCGTGCAGGGCCGGGCCGTCCTCGGCGAGCAGCGCCTTGTTGGCGGTGACCACGCTCTTGCCCGCCCGCAGCGCCTCGACGAGCCAGCCCCGGGCCGGCTCGATCCCGCCGACGACCTCGACCACCACGTCGACGTCGTCCCGCTTGATCAGGCCGAGCGGGTCGGTGGTGAACAGCGCCTCGTCGACCGGCAGGTCGCCCCGGTCCCGGCCGAGCCGGCGCACGGCGATGCCGGCGATCTCCAGGGGCGCGCCGATGCGGGCCGCGAGGTCGGCCGACTGCTCGTGCAGCAGCCGCACCACCTCGCTGCCGACCGTTCCGCAGCCGAGCAGCGCCAAGCGCACAGGTGAGATCATCCGACGTCCAATGCGAGCAGGTCCTCTTCCGTCTCCCGCCGGACGATCAATCGCGCCCGGCCGGCGCGCACCGCCACCACCGCGGGGCGGGGCACGTGGTTGTAGTTGCTGGCCATGCTCCGGCAGTAGGCGCCCGTCCCGGGCACCGCGACAAGATCTCCGGCCTGCACGTCAGCGGGCAGGAATTCATCCTTCACCACGATGTCCCCGGACTCACAGTGCTTTCCCACCACGCGGGCGAGCAGCGGCTCGGCGGCCGAGGCCCGGGAGGCCAGCGTCGCCGAGTACGAGGCGTCGTAGAGGGCGGTGCGGATGTTGTCGCTCATCCCCCCGTCCACGCTCACGTAGGTGCGCAGGCCGTCGACGTCCTTGACCGTGCCGACCTCGTAGAGCGTGAACACCGCCGGGCCGACGATGGCCCGGCCGGGCTCGATGGACAGGCGCGGCACGGCCAGCCGCTCGGCGGCGCACTCCCCGTCGACGATCTTGCGCAGCCGCTTGGCCAGCTCCTGCGGGGTCGCCGGGTCGTCCTGGGTCGTGTACGCGATGCCGAAGCCGCCGCCGAGGTCCAGCTCGGGCAGCTCGACGCCCCGGGCGTCGCGGATCTGCGCCTGCAGGGCGAGCACCCGGCGGGCGGAGACCTCGAACCCGCTGGCGTCGAAGATCTGCGAGCCGATGTGCGAGTGCAGGCCGCGCAGGTCCAGCACGCCCTCGTCGACGACCTTGAACGCGGCGGCGGCAGCCGCCCCGCCGGCCAGCGAGAAGCCGAACTTCTGGTCCTCGTGCGCCGTAGCGATGAACTCGTGGGTGTGCGCCTCCACGCCGACGGTGACCCGGATCAGCACGCCGGGGCGGACCCCGCGCTCGCGGGCCAGCGCGGTGAGCCGGTCGATCTCGGTGAACGAGTCGAGGACGATCCGCCCCACCCCCGCGTCCAGGGCCCGGGTCAGCTCCGCCACCGACTTGTTGTTGCCGTGGAAGCCGATTCGCTCCGCCGGCATCCCGGCCGACAGCGCGGTGGCCAGCTCGCCGCCGGTGCAGACGTCGAGGAACAGGCCCTCCTCGGCGATCATCCGCACCACCGCCCGGCACAGGAACGCCTTGCCCGCGTAGTAGACGTCGGCGTCGGGGAAGGCCGCCCGGAAGTCGCGGCAGCGCGAGCGCAGGTCGTCCTCGTCGAGCACGTACACCGGGGTGCCGAACTCGGCCGCGATCTCGCGCACGCCGAGCCCGCCGACGGCGAGCGCGCCGTCGGCGGCCCGGGTCACCGTGCGCGGCCAGAGCGGCGGCACCAGGGCGTTGACGTCGACCGGGGTACGCAGCCACGCCGGCCCCCGGCTGCCGATGTCGCCGTGCAGCGCACCGGCCTCGTGCGCCCGCATCAGCAGTCTCCGCTTCGCGACTGCGGGGCTCGCAAGCTCACTCCTCGCGCTCGCATGCACCGGTCTCCGCTTCGCGACTGCGGGGCTCGCAAGCTCACTCCTCGCGCTCGCATGTCACATCCTCTCCGGGGCGGACACGCCGAGCAGCCGCAGCCCGTTGGCGATCACCGTGCGGGTGGCGTCGTTGAGCCAGAGCCGGGCCCGGTGCAGGTCGGTGACCTCCTCGTCGCCGCGCGGCAGGATCCGGCAGTTGTCGTAGAACCGGTGGTACGCCCCGGCCAGCTCCTCCAGGTAGCGGGCCACCCGGTGCGGCTCCCGCAGCTCGGCGGCGGTGGCGACCACGGCCGGGAACTCGGCGAGCGCCTTGAGCAGGTCGTTCTCCTTGTCGTGGGAGAGCAGCTCGGGGCGGAACGCCTCGGCGTCGCCCCGGGTCAGGCCCACTTCGGCCGCGTTGCGGCCCACGCTGGCGGTGCGCGCGGCGACGTACTGCACGTAGTAGACCGGGTTGTCGCGGGTGGCCCGGGTCCACAGCTCCACGTCGATGTCGATCGGCGAGTCGCTGGAGTAGCGGGCCAGCGCGTACCGGGAGGCGTCCACGCCGATCGCGTCGACCAGGTCCTCCAGGGTGACCACGGTGCCGGCCCGCTTGCTCATCCGCACCGGCTGCCCGTCGCGGACCAGGTTGACGAGCTGGCCGATCAGGATCTCCAGGTTGACGGCCGGGTCGTCGCCGAAGCAGGCGGACATCGCCTTCATCCGGCCGATGTAGCCGTGGTGGTCGGCGCCCAGCATGATCACCACGCGGTCGAAGCCGCGCTCGCGCTTGTCGAGGTAGTAGGCGCAGTCGGCGGCGAAGTACGTCCACTCGCCGTTGGACTTGCGCAGCACCCGGTCCTTGTCGTCGCCGAAGTCGGTGGTGCGCAGCCAGGTGGCCCCGTCGGCCTCGTAGAGGTGGCCCTGCTCGCGCAGCCGGGCCAGGGCGTGGTCCAGCTCGCCCCGGTCGTGCAGGTCCTTCTCGTTGAAGTAGGTGTCGAACTCCACCCCGAAGTCGCGCAGCGAGGACCTGATCTCCTCGAACATCAGCTCGACGCCCTCGACCCGGAACACCTCCTGGGCGGCGGCGTCGTCCAGCTCCAGCACGTCGGGCCGGCGGCTGCGGACCTCGGTGGCGATCTCCGCGATGTACGCGCCGCCGTAGCCGTCCTCCGGGGCGGGCTCGCCCTTGGCGGCGGCCAGCAGGGACCGGGCGAACCGGTCGATCTGGGAGCCGGCGTCGTTGAAGTAGTATTCCGTGCCCACGTCGGCGCCGGTGGCGCGCAGCAGCCGGCTCAGCGCGTCGCCCACGGCGGCCCAGCGGACCCCGCCGATGTGCACCGGGCCGGTCGGGTTGGCCGAGACGAACTCCAGGTTGATCTTCTGGCCGGCGAGGGCCGTGCCGGTGCCGTACGCCGGGCCGGCCTCGACGATCGACCGGGCGAGCTGGCCGGCGGCGGCGGCGTCGAGCCGGATGTTGAGAAAGCCCGGCCCCGCGATCTCCACCGACTTGACCCCGGGGGCCCGGCCGAGCTGCTCGGCGAGCGCCGCGGCCAGCTCCCGCGGCGGCACGCCCACCTTCTTGCTCAACTGGAGGGCGAGCGTCGAGGCGTAGTCGCCGTGCTCCGGGTTGCGCGGTCGCTCGACGGCGGTGCGCCCCGGGAGCGCGGAGCTGTCCAGGCCCCGGTCGGCGAAGACTGCGTGGGCTGCGGAGAGGACGACCTCGGCCAGTTCTGCGGGAGTCACCGAACCATGTTATCGGGGGTAGACTCGGTCACTCGGCGGCGACCCTGCGCGTGAAGACCGGCCCGCCACCCACTCTGACCGACCGACCTGACGAGGCACGATGAGCATCAGCACCCCGGGCGGCCCGGAGCGCCGTCCGACCGTGGTCACCACCGGCAAGAAGCCGGCGGCGGGCCGGCCGGCGCCCGGCGCCAAGGCCGGGGCCGGCAAGTCGACGGGCGACGCCCCACGCCCCTCGGCGGGCGGCAAGGGCAAGGGCCCCCGCAAGCCGATCGCACCGGTGAAGGTGAGCCAGGGCCGCTCGTGGGGCCCGATCGCGCTGTTCACCGCAGTCGGCGTGCTCGCCGTCGCCATCGTCGGCTTCGGCGCCTGGGCGACGTTCCAGGGCTCGAAGCCGTGGGAGGACCGGGCGGCCGACATCAGCGGCATCGTCAACTTCCGCAAGACGGACCCGGATCTGGTCAAGGGCAGCAACCACCAGCAGGGCTCGATCAAGTACGCGCAGTCCCCGCCGGTGGCCGGCCCGCACAACGCGACCTGGCAGAACTGCATGGGCGACGTCTACGACGCCCCGATCGCCAGCGAGCACGCGGTGCACAGCCTGGAGCACGGCGCGGTGTGGATCACCTACCGCCCCGACCTGCCGGCCGACCAGGTGGCCAAGCTCAGGGAGCGGGTCCAGGGCCAGGAGAAGCTGATGCTCAGCCCGTACGAGGGGCTGGACAAGCCGATCTCCCTCCAGGCGTGGGGCTACCAGCTCAAGGTCGACAACGCCGACGACAGCCGGATCGACGAGTTCATCAAGACGCTGCGGGTGAACGCCTCGATCGAGGGCCCCACCGCCAACTGCGGGCAGCCTGGCATCACCGCCACCGGCACCACGCCGCGTGACGGCGCCCAGATGCCCACCCAGTGATCCGGGCCAGTCACCACCGAGGACGAGGACGCCGATGACCGCACCCACGACGACGGAACCCGACACGGCCGAGGCCCCGGCGACCGGCGACGCCGGCGCGGCGACGGGCGCGCGCCGGTTCGGCACGCTGGCGGTGGTCGCCGCCGTCGTGGTCGGCCTCCTCCTCGGGTACGCGGGCGGCCTGCTCACGCCGAAGCTCACCCGCCCGGGTGACGCGTCGGCCGAGGCGGGCTTCGCCCGGGACATGACCACCCACCACGCCCAGGCGGTGGAGATGGGGCTGATCGCGTTCCAGCAGGGCACCGACGCCGAGGTGGTCAGCATCGGAGGCGACATCGCCACCGGCCAGCAGGGCGAGATCGGCACCATGCAGACGTGGCTGCGCTCCTGGGGCCTCGACCCGACCGGGTCGCAGCCGCGGATGGCGTGGATGCCCGACGGCGCGGCGTCGATGAAGAACGGCCTGATGCCGGGGATGGCCACCCCGGAGCAGATGGCGAAGCTGCGGGACACCCCCCGGGGCCGGGAGAAGGACGTCCTCTTCCTGGAGATGATGATCCAGCACCACCTGGGCGGCGTCCACATGATCGACGGCATCCTGGACGTCAGCGACGATCCCGAGGTCGTGCGGGTGGCCCAGACGATGAAGAACACGCAGCAGACCGACCTGACCAATCTCACGGCCGCGCGCGACCGGCTCACGAAGGGCTGATCCGCCGGGCCCCGGCACCGGGAGGCCCGCGCCCCGCCGAACCCGGCGACGGCGCGGGCCTTTCCCGTGTCCGCTCCCGTGCCCGCCGGCGAGTCATGTCCGTTTAGCGGCAATCCGACCCTTTGGCGGATTGAGAGAGTTTTCTACCCACATATCGTGACCAGTTGCGATTCGAGCTCGTTGCGCAGGACGTGGGGGTTGCACTCAGAGACGCACGGCGGTCGGTCACCAGCTGGTGCCGACGCCACACCATCGGCGGTGACGGGACGGTGGCAGCCGTCCGTCGCGGACAGCGGCAGGGCGAGCCGGGAGCCCTCAGCCGCGAACAGGAACTGGAGCTGATCGACGTCCTGCGCGGCGTCCACCCCGACGAGTTCGGCCTGGACGAGGAGCTGTGGACGCGGCAGAGCCTCACCACGCTCGTCCAGCGCCGCTTCGACCCCCGGGCCGACGCGGGCGCCGTCGGGGCGTACCTGCGGGCCTGGGGTCTGGGCCCGCGCGAGCCGCGCGAGCGCGCCTGCGGGCTCTGCGTCGGCGCGGTCGAGCACTGGGTACGCCTGGAGTACCCGGCGATCACCCGGGCCGCCCAGGAGCACCTCGCCGAGGTCTACTGGCTCGGCCGGGTGCGGCTGCGCGGCACGATGCCGGCGGCCGACGTGGTCTCCGCCGTGTCGTCCCGGGGCCGCGTCCGCTTCATGATCACCACGCCGTCGGTCGACCCGCCGCTGCCCCGCGACTTCGTGCTGCGGCTCAGCGGGGCCGAGGAGAACCCGGTGCACCTCATCGTCGACGGCTCCTGGCCGAAGAACGAGTGGCCGCGCCGGCTGCCCCGGCGGATCGTCCTGCACCCGCTGCCGAGCTGCGGACGGGCCATCGCGGCCTGACCCGCCGGGGCCGGATACCGATTCGGCGTTCGGTGGGGACGTTTGCTAGTCTTCTCCCGTCGCTGAGCCCCCGTAGCTCAGGGGATAGAGCACCGCCCTCCGGAGGCGGGGGCGCAGGTTCGAATCCTGCCGGGGGCACACTTGCTAGGGAATCTTTGACTAGCGCGAAAAGGCCACTGACCAGGGCAGACCCGGTCAGTGGCCTTCATCGTGTGTCCGGCTGTGCCCGGCCGTCAACGGCCCTTGGCGGGTGCCTGTGCCATATGCGTGCCAACGTTCGGCACGGGCTCAGTCGTGGCCAAGGGCCCGCTCGATGCGCCGCCGCATTGCCTCATCGCCCCCGTCGAGGCACTCGGCGTAGATCCGAAGCAGCACCTCGACCGACCGCCCGGCCCACTCCGCTACCTGAGTCGGCGGCACCCCCGTTGAGGCCAGGTCGACACGGCCGCGTGCCGCAGGTCGCACGCGCCCGGGCCAGCGGAGAGGCGTACGCCTCGGGCGTGAACCCGGCCGCGCGAGTCCAGATAGCGTGGGTTGTGATTCTTCTGGGGTAATGGCCCACCGAGAGAGATTTGATCATCCCCAAGAGTGATCAGCATCCCGCATCCTGCCCGCGCCGGCAGCCAGCGCGCCGCATGCAGCCCAGCCCATCGCGCGACAGAGGGTGATCACGCAAACGCCGCGCGGGCAGGAGTGCTGCTTCCCGATAATCAGGTCACTAAGGGGTGACTATTGGGCTGTCAAGACTGAGGGTGACATTTCCAGCACTGTCGAATGCCTTGAATCTTGCCTTGTAGTAATCAATAAACGGGTTGTCGAACGGCTCCCACTCGTACACCACCGGGGAGGACTTCGTAGAGCACTGTTGAGCACTCGTTGACAGATACTCATCCTGCTCAGCGCCATCGTATGCGACGAGGTACACGCGATAATAGCTGCAACTTCCAGTTTGGTATGAATTTAGTCTGGCATAGCCATGGACTGACTGCGCACTAGGATAGGCACAGACCTCGTACACGTACCAGTTGCCAAAGACATACGGTTGCCTACAGCCTCCGCCCGACCCGGCGGCAGAGGCAGGAGTGGGCGTCATGGTGATTGAAAGAAGGGCAGCGCCAAGAACTGCCGACATCTTTCTCCGAATGTTCACTGAAAGTTCCTCCTCGGGGCAACACGATCGCCGCGGCGGCTGCTTTCCGGTGAAAGTAGTCGCTTCCGATGGATCTCGCTGCCCGCCCGATCAAATCACCCAATTGACCCAAAGCGACACGAGGCACGCTGGCGCGGGGTGGATCGCCAAGGAGGTGCAGCAAGTGGGGGCCGAATACGTGTCGAAGTGGCCTTGCCTCTCCTGTCCTTCCGGTGTTTGGCCAGGTCACACGCATATGTCGTACGGGTAGGACACATCCCTCCCGAGGCGGGGGCCCAGGTTCGAATCCTGCCGGGGGCACACTTGCTACAGAGTTTGAAGGGTCAGAGTTAGGGCGAGGTCGGTGCGGCGTGTCGACGTGACGGTGGCCGATGGCTTACGTATCTGGTTCGGGTGCGCTATCCCGATGGTGGTGGGCTGACGGCTGAGGGCCGTGCCCGTCGTGAGGCAGTGCGGTTGCAGGCGGCTGCGTTGTTCGGTCAAGGCGTGCGGTGCCGGAGATCGCCAGACGGTTGCGGGTGTCGCACAACGCTGTCTACGTGTGGCGGCGGCGGTGGCGGGCCGACGGTGAGGTCGGGTTGGCGTCGAAGGGCCGTCAGGGTCGGCGTGCCTGCTCACCGACGAGCAGTTGGGTCAGCTTGCCGCCGCGTTGGAGCAGGGGCCGGCCGCGCACGGTTGGGTTCAACGCGTGCCTCGAAGCTTTTCGAAGCCGTGCCTTCAAGCGATCGGAGCGTAGATCACGACCCAGTGGTTGCTCTCGGTGTCGTGCAGGATCTCGCTCTGGAAATTGAGCCGGCCGCGGGTGGGATGGTGAAGCCGCTTCACGCCGGATCGGGCGGCGGTGACTTCGCCCCGCTCCCAGTGGCTGCGGAAGCCGGCGCTGGTCGCGGCCAGCTCCACCTGCAGCGACCGGAGGTAGTCGTCGTCCGGGTAGCGGCCCATCGCCGCGCGGAGCTCGGCCGTGGCCCAACGGGCGTAGTGGTGGGCACCCTCGTCGCCGAGCACGCGCCGTGCGACGGCGTTGAAGCCGTGGTGCACGATGTTGCGGCGGAAGCGGCCCGCACCGGGCAGCGGTCCGAGGAGCTCAGCGGCCGCGGCGTTGCGCGCCACTACGTCCAGCCGCCCGTCATGCACCGTGACGGGCACCGTGTCATCGAGGTGGTGCAGCATCCGAAGGAGTCCCGGCCGGTTCGCGCTGTCGCCGGCCATCGGCTCGGGCGGCACCTCACCGGCGAGACGGAACAGATGGTCCCGCTCGGCGCCGGTCATGCCCGAGGCCCGGGCCAGCGAGCTGAGGATCTCCCGCGACGGCCGCGGCGCCCGGCCCTGTTCCAGGCGGGTGTAGTACTCGACCGAGATCCCAGCAGCCTCGGCGAGCTCCTGGCGGCGCAGCCCGGGAACGCGTCGCCGGGAGGCACGGCTCCCGACCGGCTGCTCGGGTGCCTTCATCGTGGCCCGCCGATAACGCAAATACGCTCCAAAGTCCGCCCTGATCCTCGTCTGCATGGCTTCCATTGTCCCGACCCGCCCGGCCGTTGCCTGGCCCTGCCAGGACCAGGCTCAGCCTGGTCTTCCTCCCGCTCGGCGCGATGCCCATGCTCGTAGACGTAAGCCCCGTTCCGACCGCCGCATCGAGAGGCAGGATCATCGTGCCCGCGAATCGCATCGCTCTGGTAACCGGAGCCAATCAGGGTATGGGCCGGCAGGTCGCCAAGAAGCTGGCCGCCGACGGCGTCGCCGTCTACGTCGGTTCTCGCGACCTGGCCCGGGGCGAGGAGGTGGCTGCCCGGATCGGTGCAGGCGCCACCGCGCTGCGGCTGGACGTGACCGACACGGCATCGATCGCCGCGGCCGCGGATCAAATCCGGACGGAGGCCGGCCGGCTCGACCTGCTCGTCAACAACGCCGCAATTTCGACCACGCGAACCGGGCCGTTCGCCATGGTCGACCGCCGCGCCCTGGCGAGGGTGAGCACGGCGCCGCTCGACGAGGTGCGGGGCGTCTGGGAGGTGAACGTCTTCGGCGTCCTGGCGGTGTACCAGGCCATGCTGCCGCTGCTGCGTCAGTCCCCGGACGCCCGCATCGTGAACGTGACGAGCGCGCTGGGCTCGCTGACACTGGCCGCCGACCCGCGCAGCGGGCTCCGCTCGTCCTTCGAGCCGATTTACTCCGCCTCGAAGACTGCGCTCAACGCCGTGACGCTGGCGATGATGATCGAGCTGGAGGGGACCGACATCAAGGTCAACCTCGTCTCGCCGGGCTTCGCGCGCACCGCTTTGGTGAACTTCGAGGGGACGGAGTCCGTCGAGGACGCCGCCCGCGAGATCGTTCGGGTGGCCTCGCTCGGCCCGGACGGCCCGACCGGCACGTTCACCACCTGGGACGGCGTGCCGCTGCCCTGGTAAGGCCGTCAGTAGGGCTGCGCGTGGCCCGAGCGGCGTACGCACGAGCGGGGGCTGTCAAACGAATGGCTCTGTCTCACATTCGGTGGTGACGGAGGGTGCTGCTACGTGGGGAATCTTCGACCAGCACGAAAAGGCCGCCGACCAGGGGAAACCCGGTCAGCGTCCCGACCCGATGCGCCGTGAACGCGTAGCCGACCTGCCCTGCGCCCTCACCGTGGCGGCTGCTCAGTCCTGGATCGTCGGCCGGATCGTCAGCGACCCGATCTCGACGTCGTGCGGCTGCTCCAGGGCGAAACACACCGCCCGGGCGACGGCGACCGGATCCAGGCCAAACGCGCGCATCCCCGCTTGGATCTGTTCACGGGAGACCTCATCCATGCCATCGGCGAGCTCGGTCCGGACGAAACCAGGCGAGATCTCCGTGGTGCGGACGACCCCGTCCGTCGACTCGGCCCGCAGCGCCTCCATCACCGTGCGGGCGGCGTTCTTCGTCGCCGCGTACACGCCCATGGTCGGAGAGATCTTGATCCCGGACGTCGACACGACCGCTACGACGTGTCCGTGCCCCTGTCGGCGGAACACCGGCAGCACGGCGGTCAGACCATGCAGCAGCCCACGGAGGTTGACGTCGACCATCGCGTTCCAATCCGCGGCGTCCCCGTCCTCCAGACGCGCCAGTCGCGCGACGCCCGCGTTGCTGACGAACGCGTCGATGCCGCCGAAGGACCGCACCGACTCGTCGACGAGCGCCTGCACGCTGTCGGCGTCCGAGACGTCGACGGTGATCGCCGTCGCCCGCGCGCCGCCGTCGCGCAACACGGACGCGAGCGCCGCGATCCGGTCCGTACGCCGGGCCGCCAGCACGACGTTCGCGCCACGTTGCGCCAGCAGTTCCGCCGTCGCCAGGCCGATGCCGCTGCTCGCTCCCGTGACGACGATCGTCTTTCCCTGCAGAGCTGCGCCGTCGTGCACCAGGGTCCCCCTCCAGTAAAGTGACACGTGTCCGCTTCTGAGCGTAAGCGGACACGTGTCCGATTGCAAGGAACTCACACGCGAGCGATCGACGTGCGCCTGGAACAGGCGGCACCGAACGACCGGAGGACCCATGGCCGATGCCGGAACCGAGCCGGGGCGACGCCTGCGCGCCGACGCGGAGGAGAACCGGCGACTACTGCTGACTGTCGCCCGGGCGGCCCTGGACGCCGACGGCGACGCGACGATGAAAGCCGTCGCCCGCGCGGCCGGCGTCGGACAGGGCACCCTCTACCGGCACTTTCCCACCCGAGGCGCCCTGCTCGTAGCGGTCTACAAGGACGAGTTCGCGGACCTGCTCGCCGCGTCCGAGGCGCTCGCCGCCGCGCACCCTCCGGTGGAAGCGCTCCGGGCGTGGCTGGACAACCTCGCCGCCTTCGGCCGGAAGAAGCGCGCCCTGGCCCACGTGCTGGACGCCGCCACCCAGGCCGGCCTGCACCAGCAGCAGTATGACGAGACCTTGTCCGCGATCGACGCCCTGCTCTCGCGAGGGATCGCGTCCGGCGACATCCGCGAGGACGCCCGCCCCGAAGACCTGATCACCCTCGCGAGCTTCCTGTGGCACCTCGAGACACCAGGCGAGCGTCGCGTCTCCAGACTCCTCGACCTTGTCGTCGACGCCTTCCGGAGTCGCTAACGCAGAAGGCCACGTCGGCCTGCGGGCGCGCCTTGCGGCTGACGAACACGTTCGTTACGATCGCGTTCATGAGCCCTCGGCGCGTTCCCGTGAGTCGCCGCGACCGCCCCGCCAAGCCGCCGCTGAGCAGGGACGGCGTGGTGGGCGTCGCCCTGCGCGTCATGCGCGAGGAGGGCCTGGAACGGGTCACCATGCGCCGGCTGGCGGCGGAGCTCGACACCGGCCCGGCGTCCCTGTACGTCTACGTCGACAACCTGGCCGAGATGCACGCCGCCCTACTCGACGCGCTGATCGCGGACCTTCCGCTGCCGTCCGGCGACGACGCCGGTCACTGGCGCGCGGACGTGATCGGCCTGCTCGACGCGTACACCCGGATCCTGATGGGTTATCCGGGCCTGGCCCGGTCGGCGCTGGTGCTGCGCCCCTCCGGGCCGCACTACCTACGGCTGGTCGATGCGGTGCTGGGCCTGTTGCACGCGGGCGGCATCCCCGTGCGGCAGGCGGCATGGGGCGTCGACCTGCTGTTGCAGCACGCCACGGCCACGGCCGCCGAACAGGGCACCCGGCACGAGTCGGCCGACGGCGAGGGCGAGGCACGCCAGCAGGTGTCGGCCGTGCTCGACGCCGATCCGGCCGACCATCCCCACCTCCACCGCGCCCGCGGCGAGCTGTTCTCCGGCACGGGCGAGCAGCGGGTGCGGTGGGCGTTCGGCACACTGCTCGACGGCCTCGCCGCCGGCCGGGGCGGCGACTGACCTCCCCCGGCCGCGCGGGCACCTTTCCATGACCACGTCGAACGCGTTCGTCAGGAACGCGTTCGTCGACCGGAACCAGCAACACCCACACCTGAAGGAGACCCCGTGCGCACACCAGCGATCGGCATCGTCGGCGGCGGACTGGGCGGCCTCACGCTCGCCCGCGTCCTGCACGTCCACGGCATCCCCGCCACCGTCTACGAGCGGGACGCCGCACCGGACGCCCGCACCCAGGGGGGCATGCTCGACATCCACCAGCACGACGGCCAGGTCGCCCTGCGGGCCGCCGGCCTGCACGAGGAGTTCCTGCGCCTCGTCCACCCCGGCGGGCAGGCCGTGCGCGTGCTCGACCGGCACGGCACCGCGCACCTGGACGAGGCCGACGAGGGCGACGGCGAGCGCCCCGAGGTCAACCGGGGCCACCTGCGCAGGATGCTGCTGGACTCCCTGCCCGAGGGCACCGTCCGCTGGGGCGGCGGGGTCACGGCCGCCCGCGCCCTCGGGGACGGACGGCACGAGCTGAGCCTCGCCGACGGCGGCACCGCCACCGTCGACCTGCTCGTCGGCGCCGACGGCGCCTGGTCCCGGATCCGACCGCTGCTCTCCGCCGCCACGCCCGCGTACTCCGGGTTGTCGTTCGTCGAGATCACCCTGCGCGACGCCGACCGCCGGCACCCGGCGCACGCCGCGCTCGTCGGGCCCGGCATGCTGTTCGCCCTCGGCCCCGGGCGGGGCTTCCTGGCCCACCGGGAGACCGATGGCAGCCTGCACGTCTACGTCGCACTGCGGGTGCCCGAGGACCGGCTCGCCGGGGTCGACCACGCCGGCGCGGTCCCGGGACGCCGGCGGCCGGGCGACGACCCGGCCCGGTCCTTCCTGCTCGACCAGTTCGCCGGCTGGGCACCCGAACTGCGGGCACTGATCACCGACGCCGACGCCCCCCTGGTCCCGCGCGCCATCCACGCCCTGCCGATCGGGCACCGCTGGGACCGCGTGCCCGGGGTCACCCTGCTCGGCGACGCCGCCCACCTCATGTCGCCCTTCGCCGGGGAGGGCGCCAACCTCGCCATGCTCGACGGCGCCGAACTCGGCCGGGCCCTCGCCGCCCACCCCGACGACGTCGAGGGCGCGCTGGCCGCGTACGAGCAGACGGTGTTCCCGCGCGCCGAGGAAGCCGCCCGGGAAGCCGCCGCGAACCTGGAGATCTGCTTCCGCGACGACGCACCGCACGGCCTCGTCGACCGCTTCGCCGCGTGGGCCGAGGCCCGCTGACGGCCGCCGCCGGCCGGCCCGGGCCCGGCGGTGGGGGCGCCACCCTCCGGCCGCCCGGCCGCTACGGCGACTGCGCGGCGCGGCGGGCCCGCGCCCGCCGGCGGCCCTCGTGCATCGCCTGCACGCGGGCGGCCGGGATGCCCCGCCCCTGCTCGACCAGGTCGGCGGGGAGGCGCTGCGGCGGCGGCAGCAGCCCCGCCCACGGGTCGCGGTCGGCGACCAGCGCGGGAACGGTCCGCACGGTGAAGTCGGCGGGGGCGACCGCGTCGAGGACATCCCAACCCACGGGGTACGACACGGGCAGCCCCGGGCGCAGCCGGGGGCTGAAGGCGGCCACCAGGCTCGCCCCGCCCGCCCGGGTCGAGTCGACGAACACCCGGCCGCCCCGGTCCTCGCGGATGAACGCGGTGGTGGCGAGCGCCGGGTCGAGCCGCTCGGCCCGGACGGCGAGGGCGCGGGTGGCGGCGGCGGCCTCCTCGGCGCTCGTCGCCCCGTCGACCGGGACGAGGACGTGCAGCCCCTTCGCCCCGCTGGTCTTGACCGCACCGGCGAGCCCGGCGTCGGTGAGCGCCTGCCGGACCAGCCGGGCGGCGGCCACGGCCACGCCGAAGTCCGCCCCCTCCGGCGGGTCCAGGTCGAGCACCAGGTGGGTCGGGTGCCCCGGGCGGTCGGCCGTGGCCAGGGTCGGGTGGTATTCCACCGCGCGCTGGTTGGCGAACCACAGCAGCGTCCGCCGGTCGTCGCAGAGCGCGTACGACACGTCGCGGTGGGACGCCTCGGCCCAGACCGACGTGCGGCGTACCCAGTCGGGGGTGTACTTCGGCAGGTTCTTCTGCATGAACGACGCCTGCCCGCGCAGCACCCGGATCACCGACAGCGGCCGGCCCCGCAGCCACGGCAGCAGCCGCTCGTGGACGGCGTCGAGGTAGTCGACCAGGTCCCGCTTGCTCGCCCCCGCGTCGGGGGCGATGGGCTGGTCGAGGTTGGTCAGCGGCACCCCGTCACGGGTCTGCTCCGCGCTGCTCATCCCCCCACCCTCGCGCCCCGCCGGCCGCCAGGCAACCGGAACGGGTCCACCGGGCGGGCGGGCCGGCTGGCCGGCTGGTTAGGAAGGGACCCTTCCTATACCGAAAGCGTTAACAGGGGGCCCTTCCTTACGCGTACGGGTTGGCGCCGGAGCGGACGGCGTCGAGCAGGCCGGCGATCCGCGCCTGGCTGACCCGGTACGGGCCGGGGCCGAAGCTGACCCGGGACACGCCCAGCCCGGCCAGCTCGGCCAGGCTCGGCCCGCCCGGCTTGAAGCCGACGTTCACCGGGGCGTGCACGGCCGGCACGAGTTCCGCGATCCGCTCCGGCTCGGCGAGGAAGATCGGGTAGACGCAGTCCGCCCCGGCGGCCCGGTAGAGCCGCCCCCGGCGGATCGCCTCGGCGGTGCGGCCGTCCGGGTCGCCGGCCCCGCGCAGGTAGAGGTCGATGCGGGCGTTGAGCACCAGCGGCACGCCGGCCGCGTCGGCTGCCGCCCGCACTGCGGCCAGCAGGTCGGCCTGCTCCTGGGCGTCGTACAGCGCGCCGGTGCGTGGGTCGGAGTCCTCCAGGTTGCACCCGACGACCCCGGCGGCGAGCATCCGCTCGACCAGCTCGGCGGGGCTCAGGCCGTATCCCCGCTCCAGGTCGGCGGTGACCGGGACGGGCACGGCGCGCACGATCCGGGCGACGGCGGCGAACATCTCCTCGACCGGGGTGGCCTCGCCGTCGGCGTACCCGAGGGACTCGGCGACGGCGGCGCTGCTGGTGGCGACGGCGGCGAAGCCGGCCGCGACGACCGCCCGGGCCGAGCCGGCGTCCCAGGCGTTGGGCAGCACCAGTGGGTCGCCGGGCTTGTGCAGGGCGCGCAGCGCGTCCGCGCGCTCGACGGGAGTCGATGGGTTCTCGGTCATCCCCGCATCATGGCAGTCCCGGGGCGGCCCCGGTTCTTCGAGCGGGCCGTGTCCGGCGTCGCTCGCGGGCCGGTTCCGGTGACTCTCCCCAACGGACGTGGCTGTGGCCAACGCCACCCGATTCCTCTGACCGATCGGTCAGGGTCTGACCGATCGGTCAGGCATGCTGGTGGGCGGGAGGTGGCCGGCATGGCGCGGGCGGTACCGGAGACACACGCGGAGATCCTCGCGGCGGCGGGACGGCGGTTCGCCGTCACGGGGTACAAGGGCACCTCGTTGCAGGACATCGCCCGCGAGGTCGGCGTCTCGAAGGCCACCGTGCTCTACCACTTCGCCAACAAGGAGGCCCTGCTCTGCGAGCTGATGGCCCCGGAGCTGGCGGCGGTGGTCGAGCTCGGCCAGCGGATCGCCGGGCTCGGCGGCGACCGGGCCCAGCGAGTGGCCGCCGACGGCTTCGTCGACCTCGCGGTGCGCTTCCGCCGGCAGATCGCGCTGCTGCGCGGCGAGTTCCCCGTGCTGCTCCAGCAGCCGGCCTTCGCGCACGTGCAGCAGATCTCCGAACGGCTGGTCGCGGCGTTCGCCGGCCACTCGACCCACCCGGCCGCCCGGGTCTCCGCCCTGGTCGTGCTCGCCGGGATCGCCGAGACCTGCGGCGAGTTCGACGACCTCGGCGACGACGAGCTGCGCGACGCGCTGCTCGGCCTGGTCCGGCGCGCGCTGGTGCCGCCGACCGACCCGCCGCAGGCCGGCCCGCCGCAGGCCGATCCGACGCCGCCCGGTCGACCCGGCGGCTCACCCCGCGACGACTCCACCACCACGTTTTGACCCACGACAGACTCCACCCACGACCGAGGACAAGGATCTGATGGCGACCCTGTTGTACCGGCTCGGCCGGGCCTCGCTGCGCCACCGGCGGCTCGTCGCCGTCGTCTGGCTCGTCGTGCTCGTCGGCCTCGGCATCGCCGCGGCGACGCTGCGCGGCCCGACGGCGAGCAACTTCACCATGCCCGGGACCGAGTCCCAGCGCGCGATCGACCTGCTCGCCGAGCGGTTCCCGGCGGCCAGCGGGGCCACCGGCACCATCGCCGTGAAGGCGCCCGCGGACGGCCAGCTCGCCACGCCCGAGGGGCAGGCCCTGGTCAAGCAGGTGACCCAGGAGGCGGCCACCCTGCCCGGGGTGGTCGGCGCGGTCGACCCGTACCAGTCCCAGGCGATCTCCCCGAACGGCCGGTACGCGCTGATCCAGGTGCAGTTCGCCGGCCGCGCCGACGACGTCACCGACGCCCAGCGCGACGCGTACGAGAAGGTGGGCGCGCAGGCGGAGGCGCAGGGCTGGCAGGTCGCCCCGGGCGGCGAGGTGCTCGGCGGCGAGCCGGAGGTCGGCTCCACCGAGGCGCTGGGCGTCCTCGTGGCGGCGATCGTCCTGGTCATCACGTTCGGGTCGCTGGTCGCGGCCGGGATGACCATGCTCAACGCGCTGATCGGCGTCGGCGTCGGCATGGCCGGCCTGTACGCGCTCTCCGGCGCCATCGAGCTGACCAGCACCGCGCCCATCCTGGCCCTGATGCTCGGCCTCGCGGTCGGCATCGACTACTCGCTGTTCATCACCTCCCGCCACCGCCAGCACCTGATCGAGGGGCTGTCCCCGGAGGAGGCGGTCGGCCGCGCCGTCGGCACCGCCGGCTCCGCCGTGGTGTTCGCCGGGGCCACCGTGGTCATCGCGCTGGCCGGTCTCGCCGTGGTGGAGATCCCGTTCCTCACCGTCATGGGCCTGGCCGCCGCCGGCACGGTGACCGTCGCCGTGCTCGTCGCCATCACCCTCGCCCCCGCGCTGCTCGGCTTCGCCGGCAACCGGGTCCTCCCCCGCCGGCTGCGCCGGGCCGGGAGCACCGCAGCCGCCGCGCCGGCGAACGGCGTCGCCGCCGGTGAGCACACCGGACCGGAAGGGGCCGGGGCGTCCGCCGAGGACCGGTCCGGTTTCGGCTTCCGCTGGGCCCGCCTGGTCACCCGGCTGCGCGTACCGGTGATCCTGGTGGCCCTGCTCGGCCTGGGCCTGCTCGCGGTGCCCGCCCCCGACATGCGGCTGGCCCTGCCGGACGCCGGCACCGCCGCCGCGGGCTCGCCGGCCCGGGTGAACAACGACCTGGTCCGGGAGGGTTTCGGCCCCGGCTTCACCGGCCGCCTCGCGGTGCTCGTCACGTCCGGCTCCCCGCAGGCCACCGCCGCCGCGGCCCCGCAGGTCGCCCGGCTGGTCCAGGCCACGGACGGGGTGCTCGCGGTGGCCCCGCCGCAGACCGACCCGACCGGGCGGACCGCGCTGCTCGGGGTGATCCCCCGCAGCGGCCCGACCGACGAGGCGACCGAGGAACTGGTGCACGACATCCGCCGCCAGGTCGCCGGCGTCGCCGGGGCGGACGTGCTGCTGACCGGCGCGACCGCGATCGGCATCGACGTGTCGGAGAAGCTCTCGGACGCGCTGCCGGTCTACCTGCTGCTGGTCGTCGGCCTGTCGATCCTGCTGCTGATGCTGGTGTTCCGGTCGATCCTGGTGCCGGTCAAGGCGGCGCTGGGCTTCCTGCTCACGGTCGCCGCGACGTTCGGCATCACGGTGGCGGTGTTCCAGGAGGGGACGCTGGCCGGGCTGGTCGGCCTCGACACCCCGGGGCCGCTGGTCAGCTTCCTGCCGATCCTGCTCATCGGCATCCTGTTCGGCCTGGCCATGGACTACGAGGTCTTCCTGGTCTCCCGGATGCGGGAGGACTACGTGCACGGCGACACGGCGCGCCAGGCCACGATCAACGGCATGGGCCACGGCGCGCGCGTCGTCACCGCCGCCGCGCTCATCATGATCTCGGTCTTCGGCGGCTTCGTCTTCCTCGACGACCCGGTGATCAAGTCGATGGGCTTCGCGCTCGCCGCCGGTGTCGCGATCGACGCCTTCGTGGTGCGGATGACCATCGTGCCGGCGGTGATGTCGCTGCTCAACACGGCGGCGTGGTGGATCCCGCGCTGGCTGGACAAGCTCCTGCCCAACGTGGACGTCGAGGGCGAGGGCCTGCGCACCCACCTGGCCGAGAAGGAGCCGGCCCGCGTGTGAGCGGTGCAAGGAGGGGCCCCCTGTTAACGCTTTCTGCTTGGGGTCTAGCGGTCCTCGCAACGCCTAGTTCTTCTGGGGGTTGCGAGGACCGTGGTCGTTTCCGCTGAGGTCAAGGCAGAGTTCTTCCGGA